>DFZJ01000121.1:0-5370 GCA_002382045.1 Syntrophaceae bacterium UBA4059 | reverse complement strand
TTTTTGCAGAAGCGGTGTCACGCCGGACGCCTGATGACAGCCCCAATGGGAGAAATGGACGATCCCGTCGGCGCCGGTATCGGCATATATCTTTTCTAAACTATTTAATCGTCTTTCCAGCGGACCGTTGCCGGGCGTATTAATAAGCCGCCGGGCAATAATTTCCAGAGCATCATAACTCTTGATATCGCCTTCGATATATCCGGTGCATTCTTCCAGATACACCTTGGAGCGCACCCCGTCATCAATAAACGGCCAGACGTCATTATATTGGAAAACGGGAGCAATATGCGCCCAGATAATTTTGATCGTCTCCGGGGAAATCTCGGACGGAAAAGCCCGGTTGTAAACCCGGCCGTCTTCCAGATCGGCAATAATGGTCCGGCATATTTTTATTAATCGTTCGGAACCGGACATGGCGGCCAGCGGCAGCATGAAATTGATCATTTGATGTCCGTAATAAACATTGCGTTGCAAACGGCAGCGAAGCCGGTAGATGGTTTCCATCAATTGCCCGGTGACGACGATATTCCGGGCGGCGGCATCAAGTCTTGCCTTATCCAGAGGTTTTCCGGTCAGCATTTCGATATGGCCGATCAGTTCCTGCAATTGGCTGACAAGATAAGCAACACCGGCCTGATCATCATTTTGGGGAATATCCAGGAAGAAAAAAGGCGCGCCGATTTTTTCGGCCAGATGCCGGAATGTTTTGATGTTGCCGTCGCATAAGGCCGATGACGACAGCACAAAGCGGGGTTTGGGCAAAACACCTGAAGAAGCGATATCAATGGAAAGCCTGTGAAAATTGCACATCGTATTGGGAACAAAATGGGTTCCATGCCTGCCCAGAAAATTTTTAGCAATTCCCATGCTGGCAAATAAAGCGGACAGGCCTTCCAGGCATAAAGGGGGCAACCCGAAAGCATAAAGAATTTCCGTGGGCACAAAGATGGATGTCCAGACGCTCTGATCCGACGTCAATCCCTCCCGGTAATAGTTCAGATATTCCCGCTCCAGCGCACGGACAGAACGAACTTTCCCCAGAGAAACAATTTTCACTACCATCTGGAAAATTTGAAAGGCCACGGGCAACGGCAGGCGCAGGCCGTTTCTGGTCATGCTGCGGTAAAGGATACGGCGCAGTTTGCTGTCCACAAGCGGGTTACTCATAATCCTCCCGGGCCGTCAATGGATTCCTGCCGGCTACCGATGACTGCGGCGCCGATTGCTCCGGCAAGTTGCGCTTCAGCAAAAATGGTTACCCGGCAGGCGAGGGCATTTTCCAGCTCGCCGGTAAATCCGGCATTGAGCGAAAGTCCGCCGGTCAGGATGAAGGGGGCCTCTCCTTGAATTCTGCGGACCAGAGCGCATACTCTTTCCGCAATAGCGAAGTTCAGCCCTCTGGCAATGCTTCCCACCGGTATTCCTTTCGTCATCAGGGATACGACCTCGGACTCGGCAAACACGGAACACATGCTGCTGATTGGTGTGGGATGATCAGCAGCAAGAGAAAGATCGCTGAACCGGGCAAAGTTTATATTCATTCTCTGAACCATATTTTCGAGAAAACGCCCCGTTCCCGCCGCGCATTTGTCATTCATGGCAAATCTCAGCACGTTGCCGGCTTCGTCTATCCGGATGGCCTTGCTGTCCTGGCCGCCGATGTCAATAATGGTCCCGGATTGCGGTTTCAGAAAATTAACCCCTGCGGCATGACAGGTTATTTCCGTGGTCTGCTCCCTGTCCGGAAAGGCCGTTCTGCCGTAACCGGTATAGATCGTCCGGAAAATATTTTTTTCCCGATAGAGCTTTGCTCCATCAGCCTGCCGAAGGCGGCGTCGGCGGAATCTTTCATGTTGATGGAAGTGGGTATAATGATGGAAGCAATAATTTCCTGCCCGTTTTTCAGCATAATGCCTTTTGTCGTGGTACTGCCGACATCCAATCCGATGGAATAGATTTCTGACGGTGCGACTGCCCGGGCGCGGGGTTTTTTAGTTGTTGGTTTACCGGACATAATATTTTCCATGAAAGCCTCTATTCTTGTAACATTTTGTTCATCACTGTTTACGGAAAGATCATTTTCCAGGTACAGACAGGGAAACCCGGCGGGTAATATATTTTTTAACTTTTCCAGTTCAAAGGCATAAAAATCACAAAACTTCAGTGTGGTGAAAATTAATCCGGCCAACTGCTGCTTTTCAATTTCGGCAATGATGTAATTCGTCAGGCTGCCTCCGTCACTGCGCGGGCAGATCGTATTTTGCAGTGAATAACGCGCCAATTGCAAAAGTTCTTCTTCGAGAGAAGCAGTTGGGGGGAATTGTCTTTCACCGGGGGACACGATTCCATGACCGCAGTGGCGCAGGAAAATACCACCGGCGTTAAACGTCTTAAATATATCCCGAAACAGGGCGGGGCTGTAGGATGAACCGGCAATACCGATTTTTATGGAACATCTATCGGCTTCGTCTGAATTTAATAACTGTGCGGATGAAGCACGGGCATCCCCTGTATTCAGTTTCCTTGTCCCTGTAAAATCAGGAGCAATTTTCTTAAGTAAAGACACGTATTGAGAGCTTAGATATTTTGCGCTTTGATCACCGGTCCGTCCGGGTACATCCAATAAAAAAGATTTTATCTTTCCGGAATAGCACAGGGAAGAATGCAGCTGCTTCATGGCATCGCAGACTTTCGGCACAATCACAAAATCAAATTGATGATCATCATCAATAATTTTAGAGAAAAGATACTTGGCATAAGAACAGATATTGTCATGCAACGAACAGCTGTACTCGAGAGAGTATTTTTCATTTTCAAAAAGCGAAATATCCACGACTTCATGGCCGCACGCGGTTAGCAGTTCCACCGGGATATAGGAGCAAAAATACGGTATTTTCATCTGGAAGGCTCCTTCTTGGACTGACCATGGCCGAATTCCCGCCGGGCGTTTTCATATATTTCCAGATGACGGGCCAGAGAAAACTGCCAATTCCAGATCGTGGATACCGTCCGGTTATGCAGCGCTATCCGCTCCCGCAATTCATCGTTTTGAATCAAGGCAGCCAGATGCCGGACAAATTCGTCATCGTCTGACGCCAGCAGGCCTTCTTTTCCGTCTTCAATCAGATGCTGCAGACCGGACATCCGCATTCCGACAACCGGCAATCCGGCTACCCGCGCTTCAAGCGCCGCCAGACCAAACGCTTCCTGATTGGTCGGTAAAACAAATATATCCGCCCGGGAGAAAGCATCGGCAATTTCCTGCTGAGAGCGGATGCCGGCCAGTTCTACAACTTCCTGTAACCCCAGACGTTTGATCAGGCGAGTCAGAAAGGAACGCTGTGTACCGTCGCCCACAATGATCAGGCGAACGCGACGCGAACCGGCCAGCCTTAAAATTTCCGGCATCATTTTGATAAGCACATACGCACGCTTGCGAATAGACAAGCGCATGACGGAAATCAACGTTAAATCGTCATGGGGACGGGAAAGACGAGGCCTGCGCCAGGAAGACTCCCGCACGGCATTGGGCAGCACATACACTTGGTTAATCCTTCCGGCCTTGCTCATGATCCGGGCGGCACTTGGACTTACCGATGCAAAGAGAACCGGCCATTTAGACCAGCCAAACAGGCGGTCCAGAAGAAAGAAAAGGAGATTGTAATAATGCAGCACCGAATGGCAGGTTACCACGGTGGGAATTTGCAGTTTTTTCGCCACATACACACTGCCATAGGCCAGCGGAGACAGGATGCTGCCATGACAGTGTGCCACATCAAAAGAACCTTTTTTCAGCAGAAACTCAACCTGGCGGAATGCGGAAAGTGACGAAATAAAACCGAAGCGCGTTTTTACAGGAACATCCAGGCGATGGACGGGAAAGCCGTATGCGCGGCCGAATTCCTTTGTGGCTGTAATGATTTCCGGCTGGTGTCCCGCGGCCTGCAGGGATTCAGCCAGGCCTTGTAAATGAATTTCAATGCCGCCGATGCGGGGATGGAACCAGTCACAGATTAAAGCAATTTTCATAAGATATCATTTACACAGCAGGTATTTTTTATGTAGTTTTGTAAAAGTTCCTTAGTAAGAACTGGTTTTCTATTTCTGGTTATCCCGACCCGCATCGAGAGGTTTTTCCCGCAGGAATGTTTTTCCCACATAAATGATGCGATGGATCGCTGTGATATTCGTCAGCACGGCAAAGACGGCCAGTGATATTTTCATCAGCAAAACGCCGGCTACCGGAACAGACCCCAGTGCGGAAGCCACCAAGAGCAGGACAAAACGTTCCGTCCGCTGCATTCTTCCGATCGTACAGGTAACGCCGGCCGCTTCCGCCCGCGCCCGCACATAGCTGGTCAGGAAAGAACCTGTGATGGCAAGAATGATGAACATTACCGTAAGGGGACTGTAACCGTCCGGATGTCCGGTATGGGGAGACCAGAACAGGGCCGGGCCTCCGGCAAAATACCAGGCCAGCCCCATCAAGATAAAAGCTTCGCTTAAGCGATCCAGACAACTGTCATAAAATGCGCCAAAGCGCGATGACTGTCCGGTTTGCCGGGATAACTGGCCATCCAGAATATCACAGGTGCCGGCCAACGCGACCGTCAATCCTCCCAGAAAGAAATTGCCCGTGCTGAAAATTAATCCGGCTAAAACGCTCAATACACAACCGGCGGTCGTTACGGCATTGGGAGAAATTCCCATCCGGACAAGCAGATTCAGAACAGGGTTGATCATTTCCCGATAGACGCGGCGAGTGCTTTGATTAAAGAGAAAAAATTCCGGCAGACGCAATGCTCTTATCACCTCACGGATTATTTACCGGCTGCGCCGTCCCAGGATGAAATCCTCTGTCATTTTGAGCGCCTCATCATCTGGATACTGGTTGGGGGGATGTTTCATAAAGAATGCCGATGGTGAAACCAGCACCCCGCCGATCCCGCGATCCAGCGCCAACTTGCAACAGCGGATGGCATCAATGACAACACCGCCTGAATTAGGGGAATCCTCCACGGACAGCCGCAGTTCGAGATTCATCGGTACATCGCCAAAGATCCGTCCTTCCATCCGGATATAAGCAACCTTGTTGTCATTCTGCCAGGCAACATAATCCGTCGGACTGATATGAATATCATCATGGGACAGTCTTGTTGCGGTGACGGATTGAATAGATTCGGTTTTCGACTGCTTTTTGGAAGACAGCCTGTCGGGATTTTTCATATTCAGAAAATCCGTGTTGCCGCCGAAGTTGAGCTGGTAAGTGTGGTCGAGTTCAACGCCACGCTGCCGGAAAAGATTCGTGAGGGTGCGATGAATAATGGTCGCGCCAATCTGGGATTTAATATCATCACCGATGATGGG
>DFZJ01000150.1:5795-6554 GCA_002382045.1 Syntrophaceae bacterium UBA4059 | reverse complement strand
AACATTAAAGAAGGAATCAAAAAACGATCTTGCTATCGCTGATCTTCAGGAGGCGGAAAAAAGATTTCTGACCATCGAAGGAACGATATCCATAAAAGAGGGATTCGGCTCCATCCTGACGGATGATACGGCGATGGAGTATGAAGCGGAAATGCATGAGAAGCTAATGATCAGCCCCTACCTGATCGTTGCCTATCTCGGCAAGGGGGATTTTAACGGGGCCATCGTCGAACGAAACCGGACGATTACAAAAATCAACCAGTTCATCGAAGAGAAACCGGTGGAGAGGGCCTATCTTGAAAACCCGTTTGCGCGATACCTGACCGCTCTCATGTATGAAATGGAAGACAGGAGAGATGATGCAAAAATCGAATACAAAAAGCTGAAATGGGATCATGAAGTTGCCCGACTGGAGAACAAGACCGGCAAAACAACCGATCTGGTCATTTTAATGGACATTGGATTAGCCCCTCAGAAATTCCAGACCAAGTGGGGGCCCGCGCCGATTCCGGGCGTTGGCGTAGTGGGATATGCCTATGCCGAATATGCGCCGACACCGACCAGAGTTACAACGTGCAACATTAATATTGATGGCAAATCAGCCGGTAATGCAAAACTGCTTTACGATCTTGAGAATACGATCACCACACAGTATCAGAGGAGCAAGCCGGACATCCAGGCCAAAATAATGGCCAGAATGACCGCCAAGGCCGCGACGCAATTTGCGGCGAAGATGGCGATCAAAGAAGCCGTGAAAAA
>DFZJ01000150.1:0-5718 GCA_002382045.1 Syntrophaceae bacterium UBA4059 | reverse complement strand
CGCAGAAGATTCGTGTGGAAAAGGATAAGATCAACATCGCGCATCTTGTATATGCCAAGTAAGAATTGTGGACAGGAGAACATTCTTCTTCATCATCTAAAAAATAATAGCAGGCGGATATGACATGAAAACAAGACCGATAGGAATTTTACTGATGATCATCATGAGCTTCATGATTTCTGGTTGTGCGGCAACGATCCAGCACGGCATTGGCGATAATGAAACGGTCACAGGATCAGACTGGTCTGCCAAGGATTTAAAAGAAGTGGCTGATCACATGGCCAATTCAATTGCAAGACGTGCCAACGCACCCGGATCAGAATTAAGGGAAGGGAACCCCCGATGGATCCTGGCCAGGGATTTGCGAAACGAGACGGATGAACATGTGAACACCAGAACCATTATGGAAAAGATCCGGACAAAATTAATGAATGACGGCATTGCAAGATTTGTGGATGATCAGGCATTAAACGATATCCTGAACCAGTTGAAATTCCAGCAATCCGGCCTGTTTGACAACAAAACGGTTGTTCAAGTCGGCAAACTGGTTGGCGCGAAATATATTCTAAGGGGTGCAATTTCCAGTATTCGCAAACGAAGTGATCGTATTGATATCATCTATTACAATATCACACTGCAACTGGTTAACATACAAACCGGTGAAATAGTCTGGACCGATGAAAAAGAAATTCAAAGATTAACGGAAAAATCGTTCTTTCGATAGCCCAAACAACAATGGGGAGCATAGAACAAATCTATGACTCCCCATCATCATAAAGATACATTTTCAAAAATGGTGCCGAAGCCGGGATTTGAACCCGGACGAGCGGTGCTCACCACCCCCTCAAGATGGCGTGTCTACCAATTTCACCACTTCGGCAGCAATTAATGCCATAATAAAAAGAACAAATTTTACTTCGCTGCCGGCGCCGCGGGTGTATTAGCCTTACCGGGCGCGGTTGCCGGTGCTGCAGGCAACGCTGCGGATTTTGGCGCTGCGGGAACCGATTGTTTAGTCACAGGCGCCGATGCTCCATCCATCAAACCGGATGTTTTTCTTGAGGCAGTGTAGGTTAATGAAATGGACGTCAGCATGAAAAGAATGGCTATCGCCGCCGTCATTTTTCCAAGAAAAGTGCCCGCGCCGCTGGAACCGAAAACCGTCTGGCTGGATCCGCCAAAAGCAGCGCCCATATTGGCTCCCTTACCTGCCTGAAGCAGGACGATTAATATCAGGGTAATGCAGGCTAAAACATGAATAATGGTTAACAATGTCGTCATCTTTTACTTCCTTTTTTGTCTAAATTCAATCACGCCCGGAAATCTGCCGGATACATATCACCTGCGGATATTTTATTCAACGCTTCTTTTATCTTAAGCGCGGCGATCAATTGATTAATTAAAACAAGTATTTTCTGTTTTAAATATCTAACCCGTCCTGTGTCCGCCATTCAAAAGCGGGCGGATCATATCTAAATGACGGGAAATCGTCAACTTTTTTCTTTTGTGGCTTAATGATCGCCATAACGCTTAACATTTTTGGTTGATCATTTTGGGTAACGTTCCTTACGATTAACGAATAACGAGATACGCTTTGTCTTATTTCTACCGGCTCACCGTCACCCCAATACGGGCGCAGTATTGTTTGATGGGACAGGTGCTGCAAAGCGGCGATACGGGCTTGCAGGTTTTGCGGCCGAAGGCGACCAGCAGCGTATTGTAAATGATCCAGTGCCTGCGCGGCAGTTTAGCGCGCAGGGCCATTTCCGTTTCATCCGGTGTTTTGGTCACCACATATCCCAGCCGGTTGGAAATACGATGGACATGCGTATCGACACAGATGCCGTCCTTGCCGTATGCCAGTGTAATGACCAGGTTGGCCGTTTTCCGTCCGACGCCTTTGATGCTTAAAAGATCGTCTAGGTTATCCGGCACTTTTGAATCAAAGCGGTCAATAAGTTCGCGGCAGGTATGATGAATGTTCTTTGCTTTCACCCGGTAAAAGCCGACCGGATAAATCGCTTTGGCGATTTTAGCCTGGGAAACTTTCAGCATTGCTTCAGGGGTGGAAGCCAGTGCGAAAAGCCTGTCGGTCGCAACGGCTGTGACTTCATCCTTGGTGCGCAGGCTCAGCAGTGTGGAGATCAGGATCACAAACGGATCTCGCTGATCTTCCGCCAGATGCGATACGATGGGCATTTCTCCCAAAGCCAGTTCTTTTTTCAGAATTTTGACAATTTGATTAATATTTTTATCTTCCATTGTGTTTTCATTATTATGGGCTCCTGTGAAAAGCAAGTCTTTATCCACACCTCCGTATTCATGGGTCATTGAAATATGGCTTTAAAATTATTGGCAAACAACCATTATGATCGGGAGCATTTTTTCTTGACAGAGCCTCTTTATTCTTATATTGCCAACCCAGCAACTTTGCGCGCATTCGATGGAGTTTGGCACTTCAGGGAAACGGTTCCGACAACAATCCCCGATAATCAAGCAAATAAAATCCATCCGGCAAGCCACCCTGCGTAAAATCTGATCATGCAGGGGAAATGTATTGAATCCATGCAGAAAACTAAAAAATATCAAATAAGTCCGCAAACTGAAAACGGTTCCCCGAAAAAGAAGCTGGGGCAGGTCGTTGTCATTGAAGATCGCTGCAAGGGCTGTGGCTTTTGCATAGCAAATTGTCCCCGGCAGGTTTTGCGATTTTCCTCCACTTTTAACAAAAAAGGCTACCATCCTCCCGAAGTGAATGACGCTTCAAGGTGCGTTAATTGTCATTTCTGCGAAGTTCTCTGTCCGGAGTTCGCCATTTACAGCATTGAATATGACGACCTTAACGAATAAGGGTTGAAGGAGATTGTTTTGGTTGCAAAAGAAGTATTAACAGGAATGCATTTCATGAACGGTGATGAGGCCTGCTGCGAGGGAGCGCTGGCCGTCGGCTGCCGTTTTTTTGCGGGCTACCCGATTACACCGGCGACTGAAATTGCCGAATCCATGTCGCGACGGCTGCCCAAACTGGGAGGCATTTTCATCCAGATGGAAGATGAAATCGCTTCGATGGCGGCGATCCTGGGCGCCAGCTGGGGCGGCGTAAAATCCATGACCAGCACGTCCGGGCCCGGATTTTCTCTGATGATGGAGAATATCGGCCTGGGAATCTGTACGGAAACACCCTGCGTGGTCTGTAACGTCCAGCGGGCGGGACCCAGCACAGGGCTTCCCACTGCAGTGGGCCAGGGAGACATGATGCAGGCGCGCTGGGGGTCGCATGGCCATTACGAAATCATTGCGCTGTGCCCGGCAAGCCCGCAGGAAATGTTTGATATGACCATCCGCGCTTTTAACTTGAGCGAATACTATCGCCTGCCCGTGATTATTCTGGCCGATGAAGTGGTCGGACATATGAATGAACGGGTCATCATTCCGCGCGAGGATGAAATTGAAATCATCAACCGGCGGAAGCCTTCCGTCTCCCGGGAAGACTATCTTCCCTACGAAGCGGATGCCGACGGCATCGCGCCGATGGCCAATTGCGGCGACGGTTACCGGATTCACGTGACCGGCCTCACCCATGATGATCGCGGCTATCCGGCCATGAACGCCCATGCCCAGGAGCAAATGGTTACCCGTCTGGTCGATAAAATACGCAATAATCGTGAAAAAATTATCAGTACAAAAAATTTCTATCTGGATGACGCCGAGATTGTCGTGGTTTCTTACGGCATCAGCGCCCGTTCGTCCATGCAAGCGGTTCGTAACGCCCGAAATGAGGGCATCAAAGCGGGATTTATCAAACTGGAAACCATCTGGCCTTTCCCCGAAGAACTCATTCGCAGCGTCGCGCCTCAGGTTAAGGCCATGATGATGGCGGAGATTAACGGCGGTCAGATGGTCCTGGAACTCGAACGCTGCGCCCACGGCGCTTGTCCGGTGAGTCTGGTATCCAATTACGGCGGCGCGATTCTTCACCCCGCTTTGATTCAAAGCGCTATTGCCAAAGCAGCAAGAGGGAAAATATGACCACATCAAAACCCACAAAAAATGTTCCACCCCATCCGATGGATTCTCTGCTGCGCACGGAAAGAATTCCGCATATCTGGTGCCCCGGCTGCGGCATCGGCACCGTATTTTCCGCCGTACTGGCCGCCATAAAAAACACCGGCTGGGATCCCAACACCATCGCGATGGTCTCCGGCATCGGCTGTACGGGGCGCATGGCCGGTTACATCCGGCTGGATTCGTTTCACACCACGCATGGCCGGGCGCTCCCTTTTGCCACCGGCCTGAAACTGGCGCGTCCGCAGACCAAGGTCATTGTTGTTTCCGGAGACGGAGATCTTTTTGCCATTGGCGGCAATCATTTTATTCATGCCGCGCGTCGGAACATGGACTTGACGGTCATCTGCGTCAATAATCTCAATTACGGTATGACGGGCGGCCAGCAGGCCCCCAGTACGCCGCTGGGCGCCAAGACCACCACCTCCGTCAACGGTTCACCGGAAGAACCTTTCAATTTCAGTTATCTGGCATCCGCCTGCGGCGCGACGTATGTGGCCAGATGGACGGCGATGCAGGTCCGGTCGCTGCGGAGCTCCATCAGCGAAGCCCTGGAGAAGCGCGGCTTCAGCTTTGTCGAAGTCATCACGCCCTGCCCGTCCTCGTTCGGGCGGCGCAACCGCATGGGCAGCGCACTGGAAATGCTGAAATTTTATCAGGGCCGTTCGGTTATCCGCGGCGATATTGATCCCAAAGACGCGTCGATGGATATTGATAAGGAAATTGTTGTCGGAAAGTTTGTCGATATCGAGCGCCCCACCTTCATGGATCACTACGAAAAATTCAACCGGCCGCAGATGCCGCAGTGGCGTCCCCTGCATCCTGATACGCAGAAAGGACGGTGATGATCATGTCGGATAAACGGGAAAGACATATATTACTTACGGGCTTCGGCGGCCAGGGGATTGTTTTGGCCGGAGACATTCTGGGAAAAGCGGCAACACTTTACGATCACAAACACGCCACGATGACGCAGAACTACGGACCGGAAGCGCGCGGCGGCGCCTGCTCCAGTCAGGTCATCATCAGCGGCGAAGAAATTCTTTTCCCCTGCGTGGAAGAGCCGGAAATTCTGGTCTGCATGAGTCAGGAAGCCTATACGAAGAACATCAAATCCCTGCGCCCTGAAGGCACATTGATCTGGGATACCGATCTGGTGCACACCCGCAAGGCCGATCTGCGCGAAAGGACGTTTCATATTCCCGCCACACGTTTTGCCGAACAATTGGGAACCAAAATGATGGCCAATATTGTCATGCTGGGATTTTTCTCGGCGGTGGAACCGATTGTTCATGCGGAAGCACTCAAGAAAGCGGTCTCGGATTCCGTTCCCGCCTCCACGAAAGACAATAACATTCATGCTTTCAACAAAGGCAGGGAATACGGACAGGCCATTATCAAAGGCGCCGTCAAACCGGAACCGGGTACGCATCAGGATTAGAAAAAAGGTTCAAGGAACAAGGATAGAAAACAAAAACCCCTTGGGGATTGAGGTCCCCAAGGGGTTTGTTCTTATCTCTCTCTTTGCCTTTGCCTTTAACCGTGAACCCTGAACCGCTGAACCTTCTTAGTTGTACCCTTCTTCGTACGCCAGCATATCCAGATGCAGTGTAGCGATATCTTCCACGTCCAGGTTTACATCCTCGGATGATT
>DFZJ01000005.1:1590-17468 GCA_002382045.1 Syntrophaceae bacterium UBA4059 | reverse complement strand
AAAAGGCATTGTCTGTTCCCTCGTTAAGCGGCCTTTTTCAGTGCCATGGTCAAAGCCACCCTTATTTAGGGTGCCTGAAACGACCGGATTGTGTTAAATCTTATGGCACGTTGTTGGACAAAAGACAACAAAAAACCCGCTGTCTATGCGGGTTTAATGGACTTCTTTGGACTGTATTGGATGAGGTCTTGGTGGAGATGAGGAGGATCGAACTCCTGGCCTCGGCGTTGCGAACGCCGCGCTCTCCCAGCTGAGCTACATCCCCTGCCGAAAAAACGTGGCGAACATATCTATAGTTTGCCCCAGTGTCAAGAATTAGTTGGCAAAAGGACGATGGTTGAAAAAGCAAGCCTCATTCTTAATCCTAATCTTGGCTTGACAAAACAGTCCCGTTTTTTCTATACTCGCACCCGTACTGGAGATCATCGGATTATTAGATATGCGATGGATTGACCGCTCTACAGAGGAATCTTGATAACAGCCGTTTTTTTAGATTAAAAATAAAATACACGGGAGACAGCCATGGCAAAAATTGACGCTTTTTTTCAGCTGATGCATGAACAGGGCGCATCCGACCTCCATCTTGTTTCAGGTCAGCAACCGGTCATCAGAATTCGAGGTGATCTTGAACGGATCAAATACGATGTTCTCACTAATGAAAGCTTGAAACTTCTTTTGTATGAAATAACACCCGAGAATAAAATTAAGGTATTTGAAGAGACAGGAGATGTCGATTTTGCCTATGAAATACCGGGATTGGCCCGCTACCGCGCAAATTTTTTCCAGCAGAAATACGGTATCGCCGGTATCTTCCGTGAAATTCCCAGTACGATATTGACCTGTGAACAGCTCGCGCTGCCCCCGGTTTGTGCCAAACTGGCCCAGCTGCCGCGCGGGCTTATTCTGGTCACCGGACCGACAGGCTCCGGTAAATCGACAACGCTTGCGGCCATCATCGATGAAGCCAACCGCACCCGCAAAGACCATATTATCACGGTTGAAGACCCGATTGAATTTGTTCATCAGAGCCAGAGTTGCGTCGTCAACCATCGTGAAGTCGGGGTGCATACGAAGACATTCAGCTCGGCCCTGCGCGGCGCTTTGCGTGAAGACCCGGATATTATTCTGGTCGGAGAATTACGCGATCTGGAAACGATCTCTCTGGCGGTTGAGGCGGCCTCCACCGGCCATCTTGTTTTCGGCACACTGCACACGACCAGCGCGCCCAAGACGGTCGACAGAATCATCGAGGTGTTCCCCTCCAGTGAGCAAATGCAAATCCGTTCCACGCTGGCCGATGGTTTGCGTGCGGTTATTGCTCAGGTTCTGTTTAAAAGAGTTGATAAGAAAGGGCGTTGCGCGGCGATGGAAATTCTGATTGCTACTTCGGCGGTGCGCAATCTCATCCGAGAGTCCAAAACTTTCCAGATTCCTTCCATGATGCAGACCGGTAAAAAATACGGCATGCAATTGCTGGATGATGCCATTATGGATCTTGTCAACAAAGGCTGGATCAGTGGTGAAGAGGCTTACAACAAAGCCAACGATAAATCAAAATTCCGGCAGCTCCTGAAAAATCCGCCTACGGACTTTACCGAAGCATAAGACATTTCGAGGTTTACGGATGAGAAAACAGGAAATTGATCATATCCTGATGAAGATGCTGGAGTCTCAGCGCAGCATTTCCGATCTGAATCTGACGGTGGATAAGCCTTTCCAGGTGGAAGCTTCAGGCCAGCTGGTCGGTGTTGATCTGACGCCGCCCTTTACAAAATTAACGCCGTTTCAGACGGAAATATTTTCCTTGAACCTGATTAATCAGGATCACCGTCTGCTCAATGATCTGCTGACCACGGGCTCCTGCGATTTATCCTATGAACTGCCCGGTGTCGCGCGTTTCCGTGTTAATATTTTCTCACAGCGCGGTCACTACTCGATTGTTTTAAGAAAACTGGAAACCACAATACCATCCTGCGCCGACTTGAAACTGCCGGATGCCTATTACCGGGTTGCCAACGAAAAAAATGGTATTGTTCTGGTAACCGGGTCCACCGGCAGTGGTAAATCCACTTCGCTTGCCGCTGTCATTAACGAAATCAATGAGCAGAAATCAATCCATATTATTACGCTGGAAGATCCTGTTGAATTTACGCACCGGCAGAGAAAGGCCACCATCAATCAGCGGGAAATGGGCAAGGACTTCGACACCTTTTCCAGCGGCCTGCGCGCCGCGCTCCGCCAGGCGCCCAAAGTGGTGCTGGTCGGTGAAATGCGCGACCGCGAATCCGTGGAAATCGCGCTTTCCGCCGCGGAAACCGGTCACCTTGTTTTGAGTACGCTGCATACGGTTGATGCCGGCTCTACCATCAATCGTATCTTAGGCATGTTCCCATCGGAGGAGGAAAATCAAATCCGCATCCGTCTGGCCGATACCGTCCGCTGGATCATCTGTCAGCGCTTATTGCCCAAGGAAGGCGGTGGACGGGTTGCCGCTTTTGAAGCTCTGGGATCCAATTTGCGGGTTAAAGATACAATTCTGCACGGTGAATCCGAAGGGAAGTCCTTCTACGATATTATGGAACAGAGCAAGGCGTTTGGCATGATGAGTTTTGACAGTTGCATCGTGGATCTTTATCAGAAAGGATTGATTTCCGAAGATACGGCCAAGGCTTATGCCTCTAATAAATCGAATGTCAATCGGGGTATTGATTCCATCAAGAACACCCGTGGTGAAAAAACAACGGATATCGGGAAGCTGGAAGTCGATCAAGGGTATGGCAAACCACAAGTCAATGTCCCTCCCTGGCAGAAAAAATAAAAAATACTTTGCCAATAATTTAGTGCGAAGGAGATGAATAATGTCTGGTGAAGGTACAACAGCAACACCTGTGGGTATAAGGGATGAATCCGAAGGACGTCCTTTTGGTTTCATGGCGCCGGAAGGTGATACGGCGATGGTTTGTGAACAGGATGAGGCTGCCCGGAATAAAATTGTCAGCATGCTGAAAAGCATGGGGTATGCGGTTGTGGAAGCGAAATCATGCGGGGAAGCCATCAAATTCATGCGTTTTCAAATTTTCAACGT
The DNA here is from genome assembly GCA_002382045.1 of Syntrophaceae bacterium UBA4059. Taxonomy (GTDB): domain Bacteria; phylum Desulfobacterota; class Syntrophia; order Syntrophales; family Smithellaceae; genus UBA8904. The sequence goes on along the minus strand of DFZJ01000005.1, from coordinate 14,383 downwards.
CATATTCGTCAATGAAAATTTTGACACGCCGGCCGGCAACGTCAATAGCATTGTGTGGAATCTGGAAGGGTTACCCATGGTGACCCGCAGACAGACTTTTGTCGTGCTGGTCAGCGCCGTTTTGAAAACGTTGGACAATATGACGGCTTACAACAAAAGCGTTAATGTCATCATTAACAAAAGCCAGATGGATAATGTTGAGGTTATCTTTAAAAAGGCCTTAGCGGAACATGAAAGTTTTTATCATGTGTTTAAAGGCATTTTACGCAAACAACAAAAAGTTTAGCCGTTTTTCCTGACGACGAAGGCTTGCTGCATGGTGTCTTGCGTCGGTTATGTTTGCCCCCAAGCCTTACGTGCTGCTGCCAGATTTTTGCGGTAGGGGGGCAGGTTTTCATAATCAACGGCTTTTTGAAAAGCATCGGCCGCCCGGTCATATCGTTTTTCTTTCATGAAGGTGTTGCCCAGTCGGTTGTAGTAAGTGCCGGCGCTGTCCTGATCGAGTTTTGCGGCTGTTTCATAGGCGCGCAGCGCTTCATCGGTATCGCCCAGGCCGATCAGTTCGTCTCCCAGATAACAGTAGTAGATCGATTTAGCCGGATTGGCGGCTATACATTTTTCCAGCAGCCTTTTAGCCTCCGCGTGACGTCCGTCTCTGGCAAACAGATCGGCCATCTTGAAATAATAACGATCGATCTGCTCCGGATCAATTTTACCTGCCTGCAAATACGCGGTTTCACTTTCCTTGGCGCGCCCGTCGGCAAAGAGCGCTTCACCCAGGCGGCAATAGAAGGCGGGATTGTCTTCTTCCAGCGATGTGAGTTTTTTAAAGACGTCACAAGCCTTATTGCTCTGGCCGGACAGGAGATAGGCTGTCCCCAGTTCCTCCATTAATCCGACGTCCTGCGGCTGAGCACTGACGGCTTTTTCGCAAAGGGCAACCAGTTTTCCGATTTGACGTTCCTGCTTGCAAATCCTCACCAGTTCATCATAGGCGAAACCGGTGAAAACTTTTCGTTGAAGTTCGCGATCCAGCAGCATTTCCCAGTATCCAATGGCGCATGCTTTATCGCCGCTGTCCCAGGACGCCCAGGCCAGACGAAGCAGCACCGATTCTTCCCGGGGATAAATTTCATGAATGTGTTTCAGAAGGGCGATGGCTTCCCGGTATTTCCCCTGCTTCAACAGGTCGTCGGCCGAATCGAGCTTTTTAATCACGGGGTCGTCTTTAATCATGGTGTCAAAAAAAAGGGGGGAGAATATTCTCCCCCCTTGGATTTAATGGCAACTGCAGGAACCGCAACCGTCGCCTTCGGCCAGGTTGGCTGTTAATTTAAAACCTGCTCCCTGGGGCGTTGTAATGAAATCAATGTTGATCGGTTTAACCTGATCGAAAAGATCCTTTTCAATGATGAACTTTGTCCCTTTTTCATCAATCACTTCATCTTCACTCTTAGGCTCGTCCAGAGCCATGCCCAAGGCGGGCCCGGATCACCCCATGGACATGGTGATGCGAATCGCCGCATCGGCATTCTTGTCCTTGAGAAAGTCCTTAATGACTTCCGAGGCCTTGTCTGTAACTGTCAGCATTTACACTCCTCCTTATTGACGATGTCTTTTCGGCATCTAACTTTCGGGTAACTTATCCATAATTGGTCCATTGTCAATTACAATTTTGCTGAAGACTGTTAAAGTGATGTATTTACTGATTAAAGGCAGAATTTGTTTCTGTTGACATTTGTTGCGTATCTCAGCTATCATTCATGCAAACCAACATTCGAAAAGGGAGATATCCGATGATGAGAAGCCTGAAAGCCATTTTTGTTATGATGATGCTGATGACATCCGGACCTGCTCTGGCCGAGAATTTTACGGTGAAGGGCGATATGGCATCTACGATCCATTATGAATTACAGCATCAGATCACGGCAGGCGATTCCATGAGAAAATTAAGCTTAAGTTTCGTCGCGCCTGAAAGTTTTGACTCTCCCACGTACAAACAGCAGATTACCAATTTTAAAGTTAAATTTTCCCCGGAAGCTCAGGAAACAACAGAAGCCACCGACGCCCGCGGTAATAGGATCATTCAGGCGTCATGGACCCATGTTCCCGGGGTTGTCGACGCCGTCATATCTTTCGACGCTCAAACCAGCACCGGCTTGAAAGCCATTGACTCGGAGGCGCTTTTTCCGCTCGTATCGGTTCCCGACCAGATGAAGGTTTATTTACAGGCTTCCGAACAGGTGCAGACGAATGATCCGGCGATCCGGGAGCTTTCACTCCAGCTGACCAAAGATGTAAAAACACAGTTTGATGCCGTCCAGAGAGTGGTGAGCTGGGTGGTGGATCATGTTCGCTATGTCAATCCACCGGTGCAATACGACGCACTTTACTCCCTGCAATCCGGCAAGGGAAACTGTCAAAACTTTTCCCATCTGACCGCGGCGCTTTTGCGCAACGTCGGAGTGCCGGTGCGGATTGTCAACGGCGTCACCATGAATCAACCGTTTAACGTGGCCTGGGAAAAGGGGACCCTGACGTTTAAGATGGGGCAGGGCCGGCATTCCTGGGTGGAGGTCTGGTTCCCTGATCTGGGCTGGATTCCCTATGATCCCCAGAATATGCAGTTTTTTATTTCCAATCGATTTGTCCGCATCGAAGTAGGTGTGGACAACAATGAAACAAAAAATGACGGTTTGGTCCGCTGGGCGCAGAGCGCCGGGGCGCGCACCAAACCTAAACTGCAGGAAAATATCGGTGGAACATTCCTTTCCGATTCCACAAAAGTATCGGCTACACGCCAGAATTACGGCCCGAAGAATCTGCTCCTCGGCCCCAATGTCCGGGCCCAGTTCAAGAAGATAGAAATGCCTCCTCCTCCGCCTCCTCCGATTGTGATTTCCGCCGACAAAAAGAAAGCCTTGCGCTACAATGTTCCTTTTGTTTACGGCAATACGGAATTTCCGGAAAACATTGATTTCGCCTTTCCCCGTGTGACCAAAGACAAGGGAAAGGGGGCCTTTGAAATGTCCCGTAATTTCCTGGTGGAAACGGCGGAGTATGTTACCACCAACGCTACACAGTATGCTCAGGTTGTTGAATTGGCAAAGCCGGTGACGCTGCATAAAGTCGGACTGGCTCTGCATAAATTCGGCGGTGAGGGCTGGCTCTGGGTGGATGTGTTCAAGGATGAGGGGGGTAAACCCGGCGATCCTTTATTCACAACACAGATGATCAACCTGGATGATATTTCCGGTAAGCCCGGTTACCGATGGGTTGACTTTATCTTCGCCGATAAGGAGAAACCGGTTTTAATGCCCGGTGCTTACTGGATCGCGCTGGGATTTTCAGGCACGCCGGTCATGAACTGGTTTTATACGTACGGTAAGCCTGTCGGGCCCGTGTACGGCACACGTTACAAGGGCGTTTTTGCCGAAGACTGGAGCGGCGCGCTGAATTACGAGTTTAACTACAAAGTCGTCGGGATGACGGTTAAATAGTTTTTAGTCGATGGTTGTTATGATTCTTCGGTAAGTTTTTGTCTGGCGGAGGCCAGCGTGTCGTCAAAGTGTTGTTCCAGCTTTTCATTGGCGCCTCGCAGACCGTCGATTACATCCTGGGCCCATTGCAGATAGCCGATTCTTCTTTGCTGCGGCCAGTGAGAAGGCGGCGCGAAAGCCATGTCACGGACATTACATATTTTATCCGCCAGTTTAATTTGTTTGGCGCGCCATGACAGATGAGGGGCGTGTGTAATCTGTTTTCGTTTTCTTTCCTGTTTGGGCAGACTTTTATCGTCGCTTACTTCCAGCACCAATGCCAGAACTTCGTCGCCGAAACTCAGCCGAATTTCTTCAGGGATTGTATCTGTGTCTTCAATCGTGTCGTGAAGAATGGCGGCAATGATGGTGATTTCATCATAAACCCCGCCGACCGTCCATAAAATATGGGCGACTTCGATCGGGTGATTGATATAGGGTGAGGCGGCTGTATCTTTTCTTCTTTGGTGGCGATGTTTTTCCGCGGAAAAATTCAAAGCTTTCAAAAAAAAGGTCAAATCGTTTTTCAAGGATGCCTCCTTTTTTGGTGTTTAATCCTATCACAGGCGGGGTTTTTTGCGCAAACAAATGTCTGCGGGTCTGTTTGAGATTATTGTTGATATGTGTTAACCATTTCCAGCCGATTGCAACGGCCGCGATGAATGAACAGGGTATGATGATGGATGAGGTTGTTAAAAAAATAGTATTTGAGAAACCTGATCTTGCGTTTTTGCGCAAGCGCCATGCGGTTTTTGATATGCATTTTCATACACGATACACGGATGGCCGCGATTCCATACAGGCCATTGCCGCGCGGGCGCGTGCCCTGGGGATCGGCATTGCCATCACCGACCATAATGACATTCGGGGCGCTCTGGAAATGGATGAATACAAAGACGTGCCCAGCATTCCCGGAATAGAAATTACGTCCCGTGAGGGCACGCACATCCTGGTGTATTTTTACGCGCGCCAGCATTTGAAAAAGTTTTACACTAAATATATTAAACCTTTCCTGGGACGGGATGTGATGAGTTCTACAAAGCTGAGTATGGAAGAAATTGTCCATTGCGCCGGGCTTTTTCCTTCCGTGATGATTTTTCCGCATCCCTATTGTGTGGCCTATACCGGCATTTGTAATCTTAATTTTGATGAGCCCCGCCTGGAGCGTCTTCTGGAATCCGTGGATGGTGTGGAAGTGATTAATGCCGAAAATATTCATCGCTGGAATTTACGGTGCGCGCTTTTGGGATTGCGTTTGGAAAAAGCGATTACCGGGGGCAGCGATGGTCATTCCCTTTATCATATGGGCAAGGTCGTGACCTATGCGCCCTGCGATAAATCAGGTCCCGCGATGCTTTCTGCCATAAAAAACGGCAGCGTCAGCGTGGTCGGCAAAGAAATCAATCTGTTTAGAAAGGTGGCTTCCAGCGGCGCCAAACTGAATGCTCATGCCGGGGCCTATCCGGACCGGCTGGGGAAAAATATCCGTTACAGTTACCGAGTGATTCATGTGAAATCTGTACTCATCAGACGGCAATTGCAGTTAAGTTTTTACCGCAGGAGAAGTAAGCTGAATCCGTTTTTTTAAAAAGGTCTGACACCATAAGAGGCATGCCATGTTCGATAAACTGTTTGCCGGTTTTCCCACGTTGATCTTATTTCTTGTGCTGGGGATCGTTACGCTGTTATTCGGCTATATCCTGAAACCTTTTTTCTTTGCGATCTTCTGGGCGGTTTTGCTGGCTGCAATATTTGCTCCATTGCATGACTGGCTGCATGGAAAATTCAAAAGCTCCAATCTCTGTGCCGGTCTCGCGCTTGGAGCGGTAGTCATCACATTTATTTTACCGGTCGGGCTCCTTCTCACCTTGCTGGTTGGCGAATCTCTGGAAATATACAATTCGATCAATTCCAGCAGGGGTTCCTGGATGAATTCGCTTACCGGCATGCTCAACGCTTTGAGTCAGAATCCTATGCTGGCTCGATTCAATCTGGACCAGCAATTTATGACGGATAAATCCATCGAACTTTTAAAAGTTGCCACCCGTTTCCTTGTTTCTAATCTGTCCGCTTTCACGGGAAATACGATTGTTTTTTTTGTCGAGTTTGCGGTGATGCTTTACTGCCTGTTTTACTTTCTGCGCGATGGGGATGATTTTGTCGATACCATCGCTCATTATCTGCCGGTGGACAGGCGTCATCTGGATACCTTTATTGCCGAGTTCCTCGTGACGTCGAAGGCCACCCTGAAGTTTACCTTTATCATTGGAGGCATTCAGGGATTGCTGGGCGGCCTGGTTTTCTACGTAACGGGCATTGAAGGGGCGCTGGTCTGGGGTGTGCTGATGGTCGGCCTGTCCATCGTGCCCGCCATCGGCAACGCGATTATCTGGGCGCCGGCCGGCATCATTATGCTGTTTTTGGGACACCTCTGGCAGGGCATTGCCATTCTGGTGTTTGGATCGATTGTCATCAGCTCCGTGGATAATCTGCTCAGGCCCATTTTGCTGGGCAAAGATATTCAGATGCATTCCTTGTTGATTTTTCTTTCCACACTGGGAGGTATTGCGGTCTTCGGATTTTCCGGATTTGTTCTGGGGCCGGTGGTGGCCTCATTCTTTCTGTCCATCTGGAAACTGTTTCTGGAACTTTCCCGGGAAAATGAAAAACGGCAGCCATCAGAGGACTAGAAGGATTGCCCTCCTGGGATATTTAGGAATGGATCAAAAATCGCCACAGGGCTTCGCGATCTAGCTTTTGCGCATAACCAATGCCGATTCTGGGCGTGGATAAAATAGACTTGGACTGAACCGCTTGAAAGTCTTCCACCCATAGATGGATGCCCTGGGTCAGATCCCAGCCGTTGAAATCTTTGTTAATGCTGAGAGCCTGACACAGTTTAGCAGGGCCGTTGGTCAGTTCTTTACCGTGCCGCCTTCTCAAAGCCCGCATTTCATCCAAGCCCGTAAAAGGTTCAATCGCCCGGATCAAAACCGCAGCGGGCTGACCTTCCTCCTCCGTTACCAGATTCAACAGATAATGCAGGCCATAGGTAAAATATACATAGGCGTGGCCGGGCGGGCCAAACATGACGGCATTACGAAGGGTTTTCCCGCGGTGCGCATGGCAGGCGCTGTCCTTTATTCCGATGTAGGCTTCCGTTTCGACAATGATTCCGGACCGCTCCGCGCCGTCGATCTGCCGGATCAGTCTTTTCCCCAGAAGGTCGCGTGCGACGGTGAGTGTCGGGCGATTATAAAATTTTCTATGGAGCGGCATCGTAAAAGCCTTCCTGAAAATGCGCCGCAATTTCAACTTGACTTAGGTTCATCTTCGTTTTATTACTTTTGCACCATGAAGTATCATAAAGTCAACTTCTGTATGCGTAATATCATAACTTTTCTTGTGTGTACTTCTGTTTGCAGTGCAAAATAAATTATACGTTAAAACAAAGAATCAGGAGGTGAATGAATAGTTGTTCTCGTCGTAAATAATGAATGAAGTCGCTCTTCTGAAATGTTATTCAGAATATTATTGTAATGGTATGGATTGTGCTTAGACGCGGTCAGTTGCTGGTTGTTAATGGCTGATTCTTTTGAAGGGTTGTTTTGAGGAATAAACATGAGTGAAATTAAAAGCTTGGTAGTTGCTTTCCCCGGGCAGGGATCGCAAAGGCAGGGGATGGGGAAAGATTTTCATGATCAAATTCCCGTGTGCCGAAGAACGTTTGAAGAAGCGTCAGACGCCCTGGGGCTGGATGTTGCGTCCATTTGTTTTGATGAAGATGCCAGACTTAATTTGACTGAATATACGCAGCCCTGTATTGTGACCACCGAAGTGGCCATGCTTCGGGGACTTGCTGAAAAATACGGATTTAAAGCCGACTATTTTGGCGGCCATTCCCTGGGCGAGTTTACCGCGCTCGTTGCAGCGGGCGTCATGCCTTTCGCCGATACGGTACAAATTGTCCGCGAGCGTGGAAAATTGATGCAGGAAGCCGTTCCGGTGGGTATCGGCGCGATGGCGGCTGTCATATCCGAGGCAATAGACGTCGAGGCGTTGAAGAAAATGCTCTCGGATCTGCCGATTGATGTTGCTAATATCAATTCAGCCAATCAGGTGGTGATCAGCGGGGATGCCGCCGCATTTGCGGAAGCGGAAAATCGATGCAAGGAATTATTCCCCGCCCCGAAAACATACCGGTTTGTACAACTCAATGTCAGCGCGCCTTTCCACAGCCGTTTTATGAAAAAGATTGAAGAGCCTTTTGCCGGAACCTTGAAAACATTCAGTCCATCATTTAATGCGCAAAATGCTCCCAGCGTGACTTCCAATTATCTGGGGTCATTTCATGCCGATTCCGTTGAAGCGGTGATGGGCAATCTGGTCAGTCAGCTTTCCAATGCCGTGCGGTGGCGCGAAAACATGCAGGCCCTGGCCAGTCGCGCCGCCCGGGTTTATGAAATTGGTCCGGGGCGACCGCTGCGCGACTTTTTCAAGACCCTCGGGGTCACTTGCGAATCCATTACCGGGCTTGCCGCCGCTGAAAAGGCGTTTGCCAGACCCCAATAAAACAAATCAAGAAATATTGTATTTCAAAAGGGAGGTTCAGTTTTGGAAAATTCAGTTAAAGAAAAAGATAACCCGATAAAAATTCAGGACAATACGTTTCGCGATGGTCATCAATCTATTTATGCAACCCGGATGAAAACGGATGATATGATTCCCATTGCCGAAGAAATGGACCATTGCGGTTTTCACGCGATGGAAGTCTGGGGCGGCGCCACCTTTGATACCATGCATCGGTTTTTACAGGAAGATCCCTGGATGCGGCCGAGAATTTTAAAAAAATATATCAAGAAAACACCTTTTGCCATGCTGCTGCGCGGCCAGAATCTGGTGGGCTACCGTCATTACGCCGATGATGTGGTCCGGGCGTTTGTCGACAAGGCCTGCGAAATCGGCATCGATATTTTCCGCTGTTTTGATGCTTTAAACGATTATCGCAACATCGAAACCTGCGTTTCGAGCATTAAGGCTAACGGTAAGCACTTTCAGGGGGTGCTTTGTTATTCCCTGACGGATATCCGCCTGGGTGGCGATGTGTATAATCTTGGATTTTATTTGGCCAAAGCCAAAGAACTGGAAAAAATGGGGGCGGACTCCGTCTGTATTAAAGACATGGCCGGGCTTCTCTCACCTTATGATGCCTATGACCTGATTTCGGCTTTAAAAAAGGAAATAAAAGTGCCGGTGCAGCTGCATACCCATTACACCAGCGGCATGGCCTCCATGACCTATTTAAAAGCCATTGAAGCCGGTGTGGATATTGTCGACACATGCCTGGCGCCTTTTGCGCTTCGAACCTCCATGCCGGCTGTTGAACCGCTGGTTGCCGCCCTGACCGGAACACCGCGTGCCAGCGGTCTCGATTTACACAAGCTGATCGGCTTAGGTGAGCATCTGGAAAAGATTGCTCCTAACTATAAATCCTATCTGGCCGATCATAAACTTTCCATCATCGATACGGAAGTGCTTGCCCATCAAATTCCGGGCGGCATGCTTTCCAATCTGGCCAGCCAGCTCAAAGAAATGAAGGCGCTGCATCGCATGGGGGAAATTACGAAAGAAGTCGTGCAAACGCGCAAAGACATGGGCTATCCGCCCCTGGTCACCCCGGTATCACAAATCATTGGCGCGCAGGCTGTTTTAAATGTACTTTTTGGCCGTTATGTCCGGGTTTCCAATCAGTTGAAAGATCTGGTGCTGGGTTTGTACGGCAAAACGCCTGTGCCGATCGACGCGGAATTAACAAAAAAGTTACTGAAAAATTATAAGTTGGGGCAGGAACCGATCTCCGGCAGGCCCGCGGATCTTCTCCAGCCGGAGATTGAAGATGCGAAAAAGAAGCTGGGCGATCTGGGCCGCAACGACGAGGATGTGCTGGCCTATATTCTATACCCCGCCACGATGGAAAAATTTCTGAAGGCGAAATACGGGGTTTCTTAAACTAATGACACAGACGAAAGGCAGTTTATGGATTTAAATTACAGTGAAAATCAAATCATGTATCTGGAGACCGTGCGCAAGCTGGTAAAAAATTCGATTACACCTCACATTCTGGAATTGGAAAAGGCGCACAAGTTTCCCTGGCCGATCATTGAAACAGCCTGGAAAATGGGTGTCATGAACTTATGCATTCCGGAATCGGTGAAGGGATTTGATGTCGATGTGTTTTCCTCGGCGCTGATCATCAAGGAAATATCCTATGGTGATACGGGCATTTCCACATCCGCCATGTGCAACGATCTGGCCAATGTTGTGATCAGCCAGCGCGGAACGGATGAACAGAAGGAAAAGTTTTTACGCCCGTTTGTTGAAAAGCCGCTCCTGGCTTCATTTTGTTTGACCGAACCGGGCGCCGGTTCCGATAACTCCATGATGACCAGCTTCATCGCGAAGCGTGACGATGGAACTTACGTATTAAACGGTTCTAAATGTTTTATTACCAACGCATCTTATGCGTCTCAATTTACCGTATTGTGTAAAGTCGGCAAGCCCACCAGCAACTTCATGGCGTGTGTCGTCATTCCCGTTCCCCCTGTCACATCTGCTGATCTGCCTGATGCCGGAAATGCTACCCGGGAGATTGATCTGGCTGCCGGCGGAAAAATCATCATCGGCAAACCGGAAGATAAACTGGGGCAAAGGCTGTCCAACACGGCCAGTGTGACTTTTGAGGATGTTATCATCCAGCCCGATCAAATCATCGGGGACCGGCGTTTCGGTTTCAAATATATCGTGGATGTGCTCGATTTTGCGCGTCCGATGGTTGCGGCCATTGGACTGGGACTGGCCAAAAGAGCGCTGGATGTGACGCTGGCCTATACCCGCGAGCGCAAACAATTCGGCCAGCGCATCTGTGATTTGCCGGTGGCCCGGGATATGCTCACAACCATGTGGAAAAAAGTTGAACTGGCGGAGTTGTCCCTGATGAAAGCCTGCTGTAAAATTCAGGAAAAAGCCAAGGATGCAGGCCTCTACGCGTCGCTGGCCAAAAATACCTGCGCGGAAGCGGCCGTGTTTTGTTCAACCGAAGGCCTGCATCTGCATGGCGGTTATGGTTTCACCACGGAATATGAAATATCAAAACTGGCGCGCGACGCTCACATCGTTGATATTTATGAAGGCGTCCGCGAAGTGCAGAACATGATTATCGGACGGGAGATTGTTTAGGTTATGCTGTACCTGCATGCCATGGGGCATTTTAATCCGGAGAACGTTATCTCCAACAAGTTTCTGGAAGATTTGGACATCGGCACGTCGAACGAGTGGATTCTCGAACGCGTCGGCATCGTCAATCGCCGCACGGTCTTGCCCCTGGATTACATTAAAGAGACAAAAAACGCCGATTTCCGCGCTGCGTTTGAAGCGCGGCGTTATAAAAATGCTCAGATGGCCGCGAAAGCCGCCGGGAAGGCGCTCGAACGCGCATCACTTAAACCCGAAGATATCGGCATGGTGATCGCCGGCAGTTCATCGCCCGACAACATCGCGCCTGCGGAGTCCTCCGCCGTTGCCGCAGAGTTGGGCATTGAAGTGCCCTGCCTGGATATGAATTCGGCGTGCAGCTCTTTCGGGATGCAGATGAATTTTCTGTCCAAAATGCAGCCGGAAACTCTGCCGACTTATGTGCTGATCGTGGACTCCGAAACGCTCACGAAAACAGTGAATTATGCCGATCGGGCCACCGCAGTTTTATTTGGTGACGGCAGCGTTGCCGCGATTGTATCCGCACAAGTTCCGTCACGCGCCGTATTTTGCAATTGCAGTTACGGGTCACGTCCTTCAGCCTGTGAAAAAGTCGGTATTGACTGGAAATGGCGTTTTTATCAGGACGGCAATGCCGTCCAGGGGTTTGCCATCCGCAAGACTACTGAAGGCATAAGACACCTGAAGAACGTTTATGCCGATGAGGCGAAGCGGTTTATATTTATCGGCCATCAGGCCAACCTTCTCATGCTCACGACGGTTTGTGAGCGCACAGGTATTCCGTCCGCGAATCACTGGTATGGCGTTGATCAGTTCGGCAATACCGGTTGCTGCGGCGCGCCGTCCGTGCTTTCCGCGCACTGGGATGATTTACAACCGGGTGACCGCGTAGCCATGTCGATTGTCGGAGCGGGGCTGTCCTGGGCGCATTTAATGTTGAAAGTAGAGGATAAACGGTAATGGATAAACCAGTCGCATTGGTAACGGGGGGCGGCACCGGGATCGGCGCCGCATGCTGCCGCGCTTTGGTCGCAGAGGGGTTTCACGTCGGTATCCATTACCGTCAAAGTGAACAAAAAGCACAGGCGTTGCTTGCTGAAATAAAAGATGGTTTTCTGATTCAGGCGGATCTGTCAAACATTGAACAGATTGATGAAATGATCGCAAAGATCAAAAATGCGTTGGGGCGTGTGGATGTCCTGGTTAATAATGCCGGCCAGTCGATCAATGCCGATATTTTATCGATGAAGATGGAACAGTTTGACGAACAACGGGCGCTGGCGCGCGGCGTCTGGTATCTGACCAAACGCGTATTACGGCAGTTCATGATCCGGAAATCCGCCGGTCGTGTCATTAATGTCTCCAGTGTGGTGGGGCACACGGGCAATGCAGGCCAGATCCCTTACACCATGGAGAAAGCGGCGCTTGACGCCTTTACTAAATCATTGGCGCAGGAGATGGCCGGACGCAATATTCTGGTCAATTCCGTCGCTCCGGGTTTTATCGAAACGGATATGACTGAAGAACTACCAAAGGAAGTGAAAGAAAAAATCATGGCGGTCATACCGCTTGCGCGCATCGGGAAACCCGAGGAAATCGCAGAAGTGGTTGCCTTCCTGGCAAAAAAAGGAAGTTACATCAATGGTTCGGTGATTCACGTCAACGGGGGCCTTTATGGAGGCTGATGAAAGCATCATACAGGAAGTACTTGCCCTGGTGCCACAGCAAAAGCCGTTCCGTTTCATCGATGAGATTCTATGCCTGAATACGGAAGAAATTGTCGGGGCTTATCGTTTTCGCGAAGACGAGTTTTTCTATCCGGGACATTTTCCCGGTCGGCCGATCACGCCGGGCGTGATTCTGGTGGAATCGATGGCCCAGATCGGCGTGGTGGCTTATGGTATGTACCTGCTGGCCTGCCAGCGCAATGTGCGGCCCCGTGAGATGAAGAGTCCGTTGAGCCTTTTTTCGCTGGCGGAAGA
>DFZJ01000005.1:587-1410 GCA_002382045.1 Syntrophaceae bacterium UBA4059 | reverse complement strand
TTGTCAGATCGCCGGTGTTCCGGAAAATTTTGACGCGATTCGCAAAAGTTATTTTGATCATGAAAAACTGATGTCCATCAATGACAATATCGGTTACGCGTCGGTATCGGCCGTGGATGCCTGGATGGATGCTGGTTTCAGCATGCCGGACAGCAATGATGAAACCGTGGACTGGGATACGGGGGTTATTGCCGGTTCCGGTATCGGCGGGATGGACACGATCGCGCAAAGTGTTGTGCCCATGGTTAATGAACGCCGGGTCAGGCGACTGGGCAGCCGTATTGTGGAGCAGGTGATGAACAGCGGCACCAGCGCCAGAATTGGCGGCTTGATCGGCGCCGGGAATAAGGTGACCTCCAATTCATCAGCCTGCAGCACGGGTAATGAGGCCATTATCGACGCGCTCTGGAGAATCAGAACGGGCCTGGCCAAACGCATGATTGCGGGAGGATCGGAAGGCGCCACGCCGTACATCTGGGCTGGCTTTGATGCCATGCGTGTCATTTGCCGGAAGTTTAACGATAACCCGGCTGCGGGTTCCCGGCCGCTATCCGCAACGGCATGCGGCTTTGTTCCCGGTTCCGGCGGCGCCATGCTGGTTCTGGAAGACCTGGAGGCGGCGCTGAACAGGAAAGCGAGAATCTACGCCGAGGTCGTTGGCGGCGCGGTGAACAGCGGCGGCCAGCGCATGGGCGGCTCCATGACCGCTCCCAATCCGGAGGGTGTGAAAAGATGCATCCGGATGGCCGTGGCCGATGCCGGGATTGATCCGCATCAGGTGGATGCCATTAACGGTCATTTAACGGCCACCTATGCCGACCCC
>DFZJ01000005.1:0-411 GCA_002382045.1 Syntrophaceae bacterium UBA4059 | reverse complement strand
AAGTGGGAAGAAAAATAATAATATTAAAAGGAGTTAAGAAATGGACGACAAGAAGATTTTTGAAGAGATGGTTAATATTTTAAAAACATACACGAAGGACGTAACGCTCTTAGAGAAAGCGACGCTGGATACACACATATTGAACGATTTAAAAGTCAATTCCGCGCGTCTGGTCGATGTGATTATCAAATGTGAAGACGTTTTCGGCGTCAGCGTTGATGATGATGAGGCGGATAAGATCCGCACCATCGGCGACGCGGTCAGAATTGTAAAGCAAAAACTCGGGTAAAATTATGGATACGCGATCCAGATTTATGCTGCATTTGCAAAATTTTTTAGGGCGGTTGACGATTATCCTTGTTGCGCCTTTTTACTTTATCCTTGGGCGTGCAATGCATTACCGGATCAGGA
>DFZJ01000095.1:22108-22823 GCA_002382045.1 Syntrophaceae bacterium UBA4059 | reverse complement strand
AGCGGTTCAGGGGTGCACGATCCACGAGCCCCAGATGAATGCTGATGGCCTGGTCAACTTGTGTCATTTCTTTTTGGGGCAATTCTCCGACAAATTGGACAAGGCGGATTTTGTCGATGGTCCTGATCTGGTCTGCTTTGACTTTGGAATCTTTGGGAAGATTGGCTGTGCCTTTGGGCAGGAATGTTTCAAAAGGATATATTTTATCTGTTTTTTTTGATGTCAGCGGGACAATGCTGACGGTGCCGGCGTAAAGATTGTTCTGGTCATTGGAGACAATAACAACAGGTCTTGTTTTAGCGATTTCCCGACCGAGAGTTGGATCAAGGGCTGCCAGGTAGATGCCGCCTCGTCTAATATTCATCCCAACCCTCCAAGTCGACGGGTTCAAATTCTCTGGTGATCTCGATACCTTCCTGACCTGTTGCCTTATATCCTTCAGCCAGTTTTGCTTCCAGTTCCATTTTTTCAAAATGCGCCAGCCGTTCTTTGAGGGACTCCGTAATAAACCGGTTGCGCTGTCCCGGACCGGCAAGCCTGTTTAAGGTGGCCACCAGGTCTTTGGGTAAAGTAATATTCAATCGCACTGCATCTGTATTCATTATACACACCTTTGCGTGTCTGTTTATGTTGCTAAAAGATTACTATGGTATATGTATAAAAGCAAGTATGATTTTTGTGTCAATTCAGTTGTGTCAAAAATCTCGTGAACCCT
>DFZJ01000095.1:0-22002 GCA_002382045.1 Syntrophaceae bacterium UBA4059 | reverse complement strand
CCCTGAACCGCATTTTCATGTAGGAAATCTGACAATATTCTGGTATTAGAGGGTTCACATACTATATGAGATGAAAACGGATGCGGAATCATGCATAAACCAGAGATTAGGGCCGGAATGCCGCTGGACATTGTTTTTGAAAATGAAGTTGACAGCAAAAACGCTCATTACATGAAAGCGGTGGTCTATGACATTGAAGGCAAATTCATCACGATTTCACAGACAACGCCTGCGCTGACGGCCCATTTTCTGAAGCGGCGGGTTTTAACGACTTTTTTAGCCCATTCCAAAAACCGGCTGCTGCGCTTCGGTTTTTCCGGAATGCTGCATGATTTGATTCCCGATTACACGATTTCGTCCGGACAAACGGCGGAAGCGCTGGTCATCAAAAAACTTAACGATCTGGAACCAGTCGATTTTCGAATGTATTTCCGCGTCAGCCCGCCCTCAGAAACGGATCTGCGCTTGTTTCTGAAAGAAGAGAAGGTCAACCTGCTGGATATTTCCATTGGCGGCGCAAAATTTATTTGTTCAAAAAATTACCTTTTCCGCCCCCGCGACCCTGTCAAATTCAAGCTGCTGATTGGCGACGCGGTTTTTGATATCGACGCCATTGTCCGCAGTATCCAACCACCGGACATCCACACCGGCAACAGGAACATTCAGTATGTCAGCGTCGAGTTTCGCATCGACGATAAAATCATGGAAGTCTCTCTGGGCCGGGCTATCCTGAATATCGAAAGAAGCCTGCTCAGTAAAGGGACGGTGTGAAAAAGAAGGTTCAGGGGTTCAGGGGTTCAGGGTTCAGGGGTTCACGAGATACGAATTTATAATGGAGGGTAAATTATGTCAAAATCAAAAGATGTAAAAAAAGACGCCAAGAAAAAGCCGGCTAAATCAGCCAAAGAAAAGAAAGAAGCCAAGAAGCTGAAAAAAGGGGCATAGGGAGAAGGTTCAGGGGTTCAGGGGTTCAGGGTTCAGGGTTCACGGTTCACCCCCATGAACCTATTACCTCATTTAAGGAGATTTCATGAAAATTAAATTTCTTGGAGCCGCCCGAACGGTCACCGGCTCGTGTTATGTTATTGAAACAAATCAAGTTCGATTTGCCGTCGATTGCGGCATGCATCAGGGTTCCGATGCGATTGAAAGACGGAACCTGGACGTGGCGCCTTATGATCCCGCGCGGATTGATTTTTTTATCATCACCCATGCGCATATTGACCATTCAGGGCTGCTGCCCCGCATGGTGCAGCATGGTTTTTCGGGTCCCATTTACGCCACCGAGCCTACCTGCGATCTGCTCAACATCCTGCTTCTGGACAGCGCGCATATTCAGGAAGTGGAAGCCGCCGGAAAAAACAAAAGATATGCCCGCACGGGAATGAAAACGGATGCCCGGCCTCTTTACACCACCCCGGACGCCGAAGCGGTGAAACCGCATCTTAAAACCCGCAAATATGACGAGACCTTCAGCCCCGCCCCCGGCATCAGCGTCCGGTTTCAGGACGCCGGCCATATTCTGGGCGCGGCGATGGTGGAATTGTTCATTGAAGAAAACGGCGAAACCGCCAAGCTGGTTTTTTCCGGCGATATCGGCCGTCCCCATCAGCTTTTAATGAAAGACCCCACACCGGTGCGCGAAGCGGATTATCTGTTCATGGAATCAACCTATGGCAACCGCAACCACAAAGGCGAACAGGAAAGCCTTGAGGAACTCGCTTCCGCCATTCGCTACAGTTACAAAAATGGCGAGAAGGTGGTCATCCCCGCTTTTGCCGTGGAAAGAACGCAGGAAATTCTTTATTCGCTTCATCTTCTCCTGCGCGAAGGGAAATTGCCCAAAGACATGCCAGTCTATCTGGACAGTCCGCTGGCCATCAAGGCGACGGAAATCTTTCATCACTACCATTCTTATCTGGACGGGGAAACGCAGACCCTTTTGAAAAACGGCGAGGATCCGCTGCGCCTGCCCAATCTGAAATTGTCCGTCAGCACCGAAGAATCCGTCCGGATCAACGAAACACGGGAACCGGCCATTGTGATTTCCGCCAGCGGCATGGCCAACGCGGGACGCATCAAACATCATTTGCGGCATAATTTGTGGCGACCCGGCGCCAGCATTGTCTTTGTCGGCTTCCAGGCGGAAGGCACACCGGGCCGCAGGATAGTTGACGGTGCGAAAAAAATACGTATTAACAATGAAGATATTGCCGTCGCGGCCAAAGTATTCACCATCAATGGTTTTTCCGCTCACGCGGGACAGGATCAGTTGCTGGACTGGCTGAAAGATTTTCAGACCAAAGGGATGCAGGTCTTTCTGGTGCATGGTGAATCTGCAGCTCAGGACCATCTGGCGTCCTTAATCCGGGAAAAATTCGGCCTGTCCGTAACGATACCGGATTACCTGGAAGAAATCCGCTTGAAACCCGGCAAACAGATCGAAGAAATCAAGCCGCCTGTCGCGGCAGTTACGCAGGTTAACCTGTCACCACTTTTAGCCGATTTGAAAACGAAGCTGGATGATGTGATCGGAAAAACGGAAAAACTTCAAACCCTGTCTGCCGCTCAACAAGCCGAGATTGCCGATTTGCTGAAACAGGCGGCTCAGAAAATTGACGAGGTGAAGAACAGGGGTTGAAAAAGGTTCAGGGGGGCAGGGTTCAGGGGTTCAGCGGTTCAGGGTTCAGGGTTCAGCGGTTCAGGGTTCAGGGGTTCAACGGTTCACCACCTGAAGGTGGCAGGCGGTTCAGGGTTCACCACCTGAAGGTGGCAGGCGGTTCACGGTTTAACAGGTTAAGGCTGGTTCGATGAAGATTGAGCGTTTTGAGGATATTGAGGCATGGCAGCTGGCACGTGAATTGACCAGAACTGTGTATCGCCTGACAAAGATGGCAGGATTTGCGCATGACTATGGGCTCAAAAGGCAGATACAGGAAGCAGCCGGATCAGCCATGCACAATATTGCTGAAGGTTTCGACGCCGAGACCAATGCGGAATTTATTAGATTTCTGCGTTATGCGAAGCGATCTTGCACTGAAGTTCAGAGCGAACTCTATGTCGCTTTGGATGAAGCATACCTATCCATGACTGAATTTCAAGATGCCTACGAACAGGCCAGGCGCACACGCGCCGCCATCCGCGGATTCATCAACTACCTCAAAAAGTATGAATCAAGCCAAACAAACCCCTGAACCGCCTGCCACCTTCAGGTGGTGAACCGCTGAACCGCCTGCCACCTTCAGGTGGTGAACCCTGAACCGCCTGCCACCTTCAGGTGGTGAACCGTGAACCCTGAACCCCTGAACCGTTGAACCGCCTGCCACCTTCAGGTGGTGAACCGTTGAACCGTGAACCGTGAACCGTTGAACCCTGAACCCTGAACCCTGAACCCTGACCCCTTTCTAAAAATTCAACGTCATCAGGCTGGTCCATACATTTTTATCGGCAGCGCCGGCTTTGCCTTTCCCGTCTCCCGCTTCGCTTTCCAGCGCGGAATCCATTATGCGCAAACAGTTATTCATGTGCCCGATAAATTCATCCGCCGGAATCATTTCACCGTAGGTTCGGGTAAATGAGTAAATACACACGTCGTCTTTCCTTGCCTTTTCGGCTATTTCCCGGGCGAGCATAATGTTCTGCCGGGCGGTCTTCATGGCGCTCGTCGTGCGCACCGGCAGAAAATCCCACAAAGAGACGGCCGTGCAGAAATAAATCGTCGGCCGGTAGCTTTGCAGGGAAATGGCGTCGTCATGAATTTTCAGCTTGGCGTTCATCAGTTTTTCCGTCACGTCGTTTAACGTATCCGGGGACAGATCGGACCTTCGGAATCCAATCTGCCAGTGAACATTGATGGCCGTTTCCCGGCCGATGGCCGAAGACCCCGCCAGCGGTTTTTGCGGATTGACAAAAATTGGCTCGTCATTTTTCAAAATGGCGGAAAGCATCCTGACGCTGTTTAATAAATAGGCAGAACGGATGCCGGAAGGTGAAACGGCGATGGCGTTTTCAAACAGATCGGCCGCTTCGTCGAGGCACTCATAAACCTGCTGTTTCAAGGCGGCAAGCCGCTCCGGGTCGTCGCCCATCGCGCGATCCGCACGGGCGTGGCGTAAAGCAGTCATCGCCTGTGCCGTGAAAACAACGGCATATTCACAATAAAAATCCTCCGACTCGCAGGCGCAGTTGGCCATGATGAAACGGGCTTCCTTTCTGGCCTGCCGGAATAACCCGCAGGCGGCCTCATACGTGGGCGCGGAAAGCGCGATATTGCGTAAGAGGACCATCCGGAGCGTTCGGGCGATCAGATCAGCCGGATTAATCGACAAAAGCACCCGCAGAATTTCGATGGCTTCGGCAAACCGCCGCCGGTAATAAAGGGTTTTGGCGATTTCCAGCCCCAGAAGAGAATTGTGTGGAAATTTAAAAAAAGCCGTCACCGCGTTTGGTTCATCCCGGTTTTCATGCGGAGCGGATTCGTCCGGCAGCCGCCAGAGCAGATGGTTGAGTTTTTTGACGGCGGCCGGGTCGTTCTGCAAGATGGGATCGGCCAGCAGATCCGACACGAAGTCGAAATACAAGGTGCTCCAGAACGCTTCAATCCACCAGATGGACAGAGACTCGCCGTTGAACAGCGTGGTTTCCGTGGGCTTTTCGCAAAGAATAACACGGATGTCATTGACCAGCACACACTGGCGCGCCGCATCCGACAGGCGGATGACCGGATCATCGGGCAGCTTGGCGTTTAAGAGCGGCAGGAGATGATTGTCGATGCTGGCGTATTCCCCGACGACCACGGCAATGGACAGAAAACGGTTTTTGGTGGAATAAACGGACAACGCCCAGCGGATCGCCATCTGATGGGCCAGCGATACGGCGCTTCGGAGACATTGCTGGTAGGCCACCAGATCGCCTGCGGATGTCTCCCTGGGAAAATCCACATACAGCGTGGTGATGTCATGCGCCCGTACTTTTCCCCAGCGTCCGTAGGAAAACCGGCTGATGGATGAGTCGATGTAGGTCTTGACGGTTTTCCTGAGCCAGCCCAGTATTTCATGATCGATGACGTCGCCCCGGCTGTAAAGCGCAAAACCGATGCGCGCGCCTTCCCGGTAATTTTCCGTCTGCCTCCCCTCCCGGCAGACCGCCAGCAGGGTTTCGTAATGCCAGTCGGCGGCGATCTCCGGACGCTCGTGACCCAGCCAGAAGGCCAGACTTCTTAAAACATTCTGCTTGTAGGTCGTATCCACCGGCTCTCTTTTCAGCCGGGTCAGCATGGAATTGGTGACTTTGGGCAGAGCAATCTGTTTTTCGGCCAGCAGTTTATTGATGCGTTCGGTCAGCGCGCGAAGCGAAAGGTTGAGTTTCAACAGATCGTCTTTCTTGTCCAGCAGCTCTTCAAAATCAAGATGTTTGGGCGGTTTGAAGGCATGCCGGTGAATCATTTGCCGGATAATGTAATCCTCCAGGGCTGCAACATCCGCCGTCTCAATCAGGCCCGACCGGACGGCATAATTGACAAACGTGTCCAGGATCAGGGCATTGTCGCTGTTTCGGGAAAACGCTCTCCAGGCTTCCTTCGTCGGGAAAGCAGCCAGAAGCGCACTTGCGGCTTTATTTTCCATTGGCATTATGGTAACCTCCCAAAATAATATAAAAAATACCGGCGACGACCCGGCGCTCCCGTCTCTTTTAAGTCCAGTGGAAACAGGAAAGTGTTTTAGCGTAAAACGGTATTATCAGTAAAACACCACTTGATGTTGACAGTCATTTTATGACAACGTATACAGCCATATTGATCATGGATAGTCAAGAAAATATCCTTTTGCGGCGATGCGGATTTCCTTTGCACGCGACCGCGGATGCTGACCGATGGAAAATCAATTGAAATAAGGGAGGTTGGTTCATGAGTATCGTGAAGGACATCCAATCCGGGAGAAAACCGCTGAAGCGGGCGTATGTGGGAATTTTTCTGTGGTTTACCGGACGGGCCATCCAGGCGACGGCCCGGGTGGACCAAGAGGTCAAAAAAGAGTTCGATAACCTTCCTGACGATTTCACTTTTTCTCTGGGCTGTCTGCCCGATGGCCCCTGCATGGTGATCGGGAAGGAAAAGGGCAAAGTCAAGTATCTGGGGAGCAACCCCGGCAAGCGGCATGTCCATGTCCGTCTGGCCATCAAGAGTGTGGACGCGGCCTTTCTGATTCTTTCCTTTCAGGAAGGCACGGCCGTTGCCACCACGCGCAATCGCCTGATTACGGACGGCGAAGTTCCCTATGCTCTGGCGGTGATCCGGATTCTCGATATCGTGGAAGTTTACCTGCTTCCCAAAATCATCGCCAGCCTGGCCGTCAAACGCTATCCCAAGGGGTGGTCCATCGGGCGTAAGCTCGGAGGCCGAATCGGCGTTTATACCCGCACATTACTGGGCATCTGAGGAAAGGAAAACGATATGAATCCAGCACCTGTTTTTACATTTACCTGTCCGGTTAAAACGAATTCCGGAAATAAGGCGCTTGAGCACCTGCCGGTGGAACTGGCCGGTCTTAATGCCGGCAATCCCCTGATTATCACCAGCAGAAAGGCCGTAGGTCAGAAGGCCATCCAGACGCTGCTTGATGCCTTCGGCGATTCGGGGATGACGCTGGGGCTTTTCGACGGCGTTACGACAACCGCCAATCCCGATCTTATCGAACATCTGAAAAGCATCTATCTGGAAAAAAAGTATGACGCGATTATTGCCCTGGGCGGATATGGCGTTGTGGATGCGGCCAAGGTTCTGAATCTGGCCGTCTCGCTGAAAACGGCTGATGCGCATAAGCTTTCTCCGGCGACACCGATCCGCGGGCATTTGTCTCCCCTTGTGGTTGTGCCGACGGCCGCCGCGTCCGGCCTGGAAACATCGAAATTCGCTCATTTCAACCACATGATCTATTCATCCGAATATCTGGCGCCCAATCTGGTTGTTATGGATCCCCGCCTGACGAGGGGCGCCGACGGAAAAACGATTGCCGCGACGGGGCTTGCCGCTTTGGGGCGGGCCGTCGAGGCCCAGATCAGCGCCGATCATAATCCGTTTCGGGATGCCTACTCTTTTGCCGCCATCCGTTTCATCAAAGAAAATCTTCCGGCTGCCGTCAAAAAACCATCTGACAAGAAGGCGTCGCTGGCGGTTCTTAACGCCGCGTCCATGTCCGGCTGCGCCGCATCCGACACGAAGTCGGCAAGGCTCCATAAGCTCGGGCAGGTATTTTACGATATTCAACACATCCCCCCCGGGGTGATCATGGCCATGTGTCTGCCGCATGTCCTTGGTGATGATCTGAAAGAAGGCGCCTGCGATCTGGCGGCCCTTCTCCACCCGCTGGTCGGAGACGATGAATTTGCCCGGACGCCCGCAGCGAAACGGGCCGAAACCGCCCTCGCGGTTCTGGGCCGTTTCCTTTCCGATCTTTACGGCACACTGGGAAAGGATCTGCCGCGCAATCTGAAGGAGGCCTGCGTTCCCGGCTATAGGATGGAAGATATCCTGGACGGACTGGGTCAGGACGAAGAGGGTCGTTACTTAAAAACGGTTGTTGAACGGATAACGGGATAAAAAACCCCGGACTTAAAAGGAGAAGGTGATTCCTATGCTCTTGCCGGATTATTATGAATTTTGCTGTCGCGTGAAAATCGTCGCGGGTCATGACGCCCTGGAAAAGATACCGGATCTGCTGATCGAGAGAGGCGCGAAAAAACCGCTCATCATCACGGATAAGGGTGTCGCCGGCGCCGGCCTCATCGATATTGTTACCCGGGCGCTCCGGGATCGTGTTTTTGCGGATCTGATTGCGGATAATGTGCCGCCCGACTCGGATCTTCGTGTGGTCAATCAACTGGCCGGACTTTATCACGACAACGCCTGTGACGCCATTATTGCCGTCGGCGGCGGTTCCGTTATGGATACGGCCAAAGGGGTCAATATTGTCGTTTCGGAAAATGCCACGGATCTGATGGCCTTTTCCGGCGTCGGCGCGCTCAAACGTCCGCTGAAACCGCTGATTGCCGTTCCCACCACGGCGGGAACGGGATCGGAAGTGACTCAGGTGGCCGTCATCAAAGATCATGAAAAACATTTAAAAATGGCCTTCGGCAGTTATTTTCTGCTGCCCGACATCTCCGTGCTGGATTCCCGGATGACCATGACCATGCCGCCTTTTATCACGGCGATGACCGGGATGGACGCCATGAGCCATGCCGTGGAGGCTTATTACTGTCTCCAGAAGAACCCGCTCAGCGACGCCCACGCTCTGGCTGCCGTCAACATGATTTATCAATATCTGCCGATCGTGGCCAAAAATCCCGCGGATCAGGACGCCCGCCTGTCCATGGCGGTCGGCGCCTGTCTGGCCGGCATCGCCTTTTCCAATTCCATGGTCGGTCTGGTGCACAATCTGGGGCATGCCACGGGATCGGTCTGCGGCGTTCCGCACGGGATGTGCATGGCCATTATGCTGCCTTACGGTCTTGAATACAATATGCATAAACGCGAGGACGCAATGGCCGGGCTCCTTTTACCCATGGCGGGCGAAGCGGTTTACCGCGATACACCGCCGGCGCAAAGAGCGGCAAAGGTCGTTTCCCTGATCCGGCAGTTGAATGCCGATCTCAACACGATTACCGGCGGGCGGCATGCCCGGTTTTTTCAGGAGGTTCGCGACCGCGATGGAAAACCGATGGTTCCCCGGGAAGTCCTGCCCGAAATCGCCCGGGCGGCGCTGTCCGACGGCGCATCCATTTATAATCCCGAGGATACGGATTATGACGATAATCTGATGGTGCTGGAAGCGGCCTGGGAGGGAAAACCCCTTGATCGGAATAAAGTAAAAAAAGGCTGAAAAACGAAAGGGAACATTGCCATGAATAAACCTTATATGGGCAAAATCCTCATGGTGGATTTGTCGAATCAGGCCCTGACGGAAGAAACAATACCCGACCCTGTCTATCAACAGTATCTTTCCGGGATGGGACTGGGCGCGTATGTCCTGTACAACCGGATGCCCGCGGACGCCGATCCCCTGGGACCGGAAAACATCCTCGGTTTCTGTTCGGGATTCCTGACGGGAACGGGCAGTTTATTTTCCGGTCGCTGGACACTGGTGGGCAAATCGCCGCTGACCGGCTGCTGGGGCGACGCCAATTGCGGCGGAACCTTTTCCCCGGCCATCAAGCGTTGCGGCTATGATGCTGTTTTCTTTAAAGGCATCAGTTCCAGCCCCGTTTATCTGCATGTAAAAAACGGTAAAACCACGCTGCGGGATGCCTCTGATCTTTGGGGACACGACGCCATTGAAACGGAGGAAATGCTCAAAAAACGGCATGGTTCCAAAGCGGCCGTGGCCGTCATCGGCACTTCCGGCGAGAAGGTCTCTCTTATTTCCGGGGTCGTGAGCGACAAGGGCCGAATCGCAGCGAGGTCCGGTCTGGGCGCCGTGATGGGCGTCAAAAAACTCAAGGCGGTCGTTCTCGAGGGTGTGCAGCGCATCGGCGCCCATGATCCTGCCGCGATGAAGCGTCTGAGCCGGCACTGTAACAAGTGGGTCAACTTTCCCATGCCCCTCAAACTGCTTCCGGGAAAAGGGATGGCTCTTGTTGGGACATTCCTGCGTGTGAGCCCTGCTCTTTTTCCGCAAGACGGTCTTTTGTACAAGACGATTCTAAGGGAGTGGGGCACCGGCGGTATGAATCAAATGTCGATTGAGATGGGCGATTCGCCTCTGAAAAACTGGGATGGGTCGAATCGTGATTTCCCGCTGGCGAAGTCCAAAAAAATCGATCCCGATCTCATCAAGGATACGGAAATCGTCAAGTATCATTGTTATTCCTGCCCGCTGGGGTGCGGCGGTATCTGCGCCACGAAAGGGAAATATGCCCATACCCACAAGCCGGAATATGAAAGCATCCTGGCCTTGAGCGGTTTGTGCATGAATGAGGATCTGGACAGTGTCTTTTATTTAAACGAGATTCTCAACCGGGCCGGCATGGATACCATTTCCGCGGGAGCGACGGCGGCCTTTGCGATTGAATGCTACGAAAAAGGCATTCTCACAAAAAAAGATACGGACGGTCTGGATCTGAAATGGGGCAATACGGAGGCGATGGTCGCCCTCATCAAGAAGATGATCAGCCGGGAAGGAATTGGCGATCTGCTGGCCGACGGAGTGAAAGTTGCCGCTCAAAAAATCGGCAAAGGAAGCATCGAGTTTGCCATTCAGGCCGGAGGGCAGGAACCGGCCATGCATGACGGACGCAACGATCCGGGATTCAATGTTCATTACAGTCTGGAGCCGTCTCCGGGCCGTCACACGCTGGGCGCCCACCTGTATTATGAAATGTTTCAGCTTTGGAAACGCTTGAAGGATCTTCCCAAGCCCAGCCTGCTTTTCACCAAAGGCAGCAAATACAAAATCGACGAAGAAAAAGCCAAAGTCGCCGCCGCGTGCAGCAAGTTCATGAGCCTGTCCAACGGCGCCGGCATGTGTATGTTCGGTCTTTTCCTGGGATCGAAAAAAATCCCGACATTCGACTGGCTTAATGCCGCATCGGGCTGGAAGTTGACGCCCGAGGACTATATGCTCATCGGCGAACGGATTCAGACGCTGAAGCAGGCTTTCAATATCAAACACGGCATTGAACCGAAAAATAACTTTATCAGCAGCCGGGCTCTGGGAACGGTTCCCCAGCAGGAAGGCGCCAACAAGGGCCGCTCGGTGGATATTGAAAAACTGGCGCCCGGTTACTGGGAACAATTTGGCTGGGATAAAAATACCGGCAAACCCAAACAAGAAACCCTGCGCAAGCTGGATATTAAATAAGAGGTAAAATATGCCCTACACGATCACGGAAAAATGCAATGGTTGCGCCGCCTGCGCCCGAATATGTCCGTCCGGCGCCATTTCCGGCGAAAAAAAGAAACGCCATGCGATTAACGGATATTTGTGCATCGAATGCGGCGCTTGCGGCAGGGTCTGTCCTCAGTCCGCCCTGCTTGACGCCGGAGGCTCCGGATGCGAGATGCTCAAACGATCGGAATGGCTTAAGCCGGAGCTGGTCATGGAGGCCTGCATGGCCTGTTCCATCTGTGTGGATGCCTGCCCTGTCGGGTGTCTGGCCCTGTCGGATGTGCCCCGGGATAAAGGCGTCGATGCCTACCCCTACCTGAAGGATGCCAAGGCCTGCATCGGCTGCGGTTTTTGCAGTCAGGAATGCCCGGCGGATGCCCTGATCATGCAAAAACCGGTTAAAAAAGAGAAAGCGGTTGCGGCGGGGTAGAAAGGGTTCACGGGTTCAGGGTTCAGGGGTTCACCACCTGAAGGTGGCAAGCGGTTCANNACGGTTCACGAATAAGACTAAAACGGCCACCCGGTGCATACCCGGATGGCCGTTTTCATTTTAACCTTTAACCTTTAACCTTGAACCGCTTGTACCCCGCAGGGGTATGAACCGTGAACCGTTGAACCGTGAACCGCTTGCCACCTTCAGGTGGTGAACCGTGAACCGTGAACCGTGAACCGTGAACCCCTGAACCCTGAACCCCTGAACCCGTGAACCTGTCTTTAGACCGTGAATCCCAGATCAACCAGTTCCATGGCGGACTTGTCACCGGCTTTGATGGCTTCCGCACGCGCCTTGACGGTGCTCACGGCTTCATTCATGAAGAATCTGGCCGAGGCGATCTTGCCCGCGTAGAAGGCGGCATCCGGATCTTCTCTCTGGAGACCCTTCTTTTTGCCGATGGTGGTCAGACCCTTTTCTTCGTACAGGGCTTCTAATTTTTGCTGAGCGACTCCGGCGCCTTCCAAAAGGAGGTAGCCGACAACCATGTCGCCGAACATATCCAGGTATTTGCCCGCGTTGTAAATAGGCGCAATAAAATCGCCGCCTTTGCCGGCCGCGGCAAAGAACATGGCGACTTCAAAGCAGGCATTGGCGGCTTCTTCCAGCGTGGCCGCGGCTTTGCCCAGTTCGGGGTTGTTTTTGTGTTTGGCGACGCACTGCTGAACCAGGCCGGCCATATTCATGACATTGGCGCCTTTGCGTTGACCCAGCTTGCGTCCGACGAAATCGAGCGCCTGGATGCCGTTGGTGCCTTCGTAAATGCAGGCGATTTTTTCATCGCGCAGGAATTGTTCCACGGGGTATTCGGAACAGTATCCGTATCCGCCGTAAACATCCATGGCCAGCGAGCAGACCAGCAGGCCTTTATCGGTCGAGTAGGATTTAACGATGGGGGTCAAAAGTTCCAGGTTGCCTTCCCAGTTGGCTCTTTCCACTTCCGTCTTGGCGGTCTTGCTCATATCCATGCAGTAAGCGGCAAAATAAGCCAGAGCACGAATGCCTTCAACATGAGACTTCATCCACATCAACTTTTTGCGGACATCCGGGTGATTAATAATCGTAACGGCTTTCGCATTGGGATTTTTCATTTCCCAGACCGGAGTTCCCTGAATGCGTTCTTTGGCATAGGAAACGGCATGCTGGAAAGCGGCCGAGGCGATGGCGACGCCCTGCATACCGACGCCCAGACGCGCTTCATTCATCATCTGGAACATGATCTTGATGCCGGAGCGTTCTTCGCCCAGCAGTTCGCCGATGCACTTTCCGTCTTCGCCGAAATTCAGGGTGGCCGTGGCGGAGGCTTTGATGCCCATCTTATGTTCGATGCCGCCGCAGTTCACGTCGTTGGGCTCGCCGAGCGTGCCGTCGTCATTGACGCGGATTTTGGGAACGATGAATATGGAGATGCCCTTGGTTCCGGCCGGATCGCCTTCGATGCGCGCCAGAACGGGGTGAATGATATTGGGGGAAAGATTGTGATCGCCCGCGGAGATGAAACACTTGGTTCCCGTGATCAGGAACTTCCCGTCGGGAAGACGTTTGGCCGTTGTTTTCAACGCGCCGACGTCGGAGCCCGCGCCCGGTTCGGTCAGGCACATCGTGCCGGTCCATTCGCCGGAAAAACATTTTTCCATGTATTTTTTCTTCTGTTCTTCATTGCCGTAAACATTGATCAGGTTGGCGGCGCCATGCGTCAGGCCGGGATACATGCAGAAGGCATAGTTGGCGGCGCAAAACATTTCCATCGCCGCGTAACCGGCGGTGTGAGGCAAGCCCTGACCGCCGACATCGGGAGAATCCATCGGATTAATCCAGCCGGCTTCGCTGTATTTTTTATAAGGTTCGCGGAAACATTCGGGGACGGTGACAACACCGTCTTTGATGTGGCAGCCTACTTCATCGCCTTCTTTCAAGGTTGGGAAGATGACGCCGACGGCCATTTTCTCGGCTTCGCTTAAAATCATCAACAGGTCATCCTTGGAAAACCCTCCATAGGCCTCAGTATCGAAAAGCTTTTCAATTCCGAACTGTTCAAAAAGAAGAAACTGCTGATCGCGCGTGTTGACTAATAATTTGCCCATAATTAACTCCCTTCATTTATGTTTTGATATTTCAAACGATTCAATCGTCCGTTTACCTTAGCTGATCCCAAACTTTAAAGAGGTATTACAGCAACAGCTGGGTACTTCAGTGCGGTGACTATAATTCCAATCGTGACCGAAAGTCAATCAAAATAATAAGAATCGACGGGCGGCGATTCGCTTTCATTCCGGCGGGAAGGACCAGACCTGCTCTGGCGCAATTGTCCGCGCCCGAAACGCCTATGCCCCCGCCGGGTCACAAAATACCGGAGAAATTAATATTTTATTGACTCTCGGCAGGATTCTTCCTATAATTCGTTGCACTTAAACGGAGCCACCTGTTCAACATCTCATTGAAATTGGCGGGACGCGAAATTCTGACCCCGCGGAAAGGCAAAAAAGTTATGCTGGATTGGTCATTTTCACCTGCGCTGGTCTGGGCGGTCGTCGGACTGGTGCTTCTGATTGCGGAACTGGCGACGGTCGGTTTTATCCTGTGCTTTATCGGTCTGGGCGCGCTCGTCGTTGCGTTCACCACCTGGATCGGGCTCACAACTTCTCTGACCAGTCAATTGATCGTGTTTTCGACATCGTCTCTGCTGCTGCTTTTTTTGCTGCGGAAAACGGCCAGAAAACTTTTCGCGGGACAGGCCGATGCGCCACCTGATTATGCGGGACAAAAGGTGGAGGTCGTCAAGCCGATACCGGCCGGCGGCGAAGGAGCCATTCAATATCGCGGCTCGGACTGGATTGCTTTTTCCGACGCCCCCCAGACCATTCCCGCAGGCGCCGTCGTCCAGATTGAAGCCATCGAAGGCATTCGCGTCAAGGTCAAACCTGTCGCTTAAATGTTAAAAAAGGAGGAAAAATCATGGAAGTTGTTTTGATTGTCTTGGCCCTGCTGGCCGTGGTTATCATCGTCAAGGGCGTTTGCATCATCCCGCAACAGAGCGCAAATGTCATTGAACGGCTGGGAAAGTTCGACCGCGTTCTTCACGCGGGCATCAGCTACATCATTCCCTTTATTGACCGGGTCGCGTACAGGCATACGCTTAAAGAGCAGGCCATGGACATACCGGAACAGATCTGCATCACCCGTGACAACGTGCAGGTTGGCGTGGACGGCGTGATCTTTATTCAGGTCTTTGATCCGCAAATGGCGTCCTACGGCATCAGCAACTATGTCTTTTCCATCGTACAACTGGCGCAGACCACCATGAGAAGCGAAGTCGGCAAGATTGATCTGGATAAAACGTTTGAAGAGCGCACCACCATTAATTCCGCGATTGTCAGCGCCATCAATGACGCCTCCAGAACCTGGGGCGTAAAAATCCTTCGTTACGAAATCAAAAACATCCGGCCGCCTGATAATGTTCTGAACGCCATGGAAAAACAGATGCAGGCCGAACGGGAAAAACGCGCCGTTATTCTGCAATCGGAAGGTGAAAAACAGTCGGCGGTTAACGTGGCTGAAGGACAGAAGCAGAAAGTCGTGCTGGAATCGGAAGCGGTGCGTCAAAAGCAGATCAATGAAGCAACCGGGCAGGCGGAAGCCATCCGGGCAATCGCCAACGCGACGGCGGACGGTTTAAAAGCGGTGGCGGGCGCGGTGCAGGCGCAGGGCGGCATGGAGGCGGTGCAGCTGCGCGTGGCCGAAAAGCTGGTTGAACAATTCGGCCATCTGGCCAAACAGGGAAACACGCTGATTCTGCCGGCCAACTTCGGGGACATCTCGACGCTGATTGCCACGGCGATGAGCGTCGTCAAGCAGACGAAGTAGAAGAGGGTTCAGGGGTTCAGGGTTCAGGGTTCAGGGTTCACGGTTCACGGTNNTCAGGGTTCAGGGTTCACGGTTCAGCGGGATTCCAGCTGTTGCCCATCGCGCGGGTTGGACAAGCCGCAATACAGGCGTTACGGCGCCAGTCCGGACAGCCGATGCGGCAGATTGAAAGGCACTTTGGAGTCAATGTGGTTCGATTGGAGAAATTTCCGGAAAGCGTTCACCTTTAAGGCCAGGCCGTCTCTGGTCATGCGGTCGGCATTCGGCGCTATCCCTGCTGTTCCAAAAATTTTCTGCGGAACGTCAGGGGGTCGCAAATGGCGGCAAACGGCTCCCTCGTACTGCCGGTACCCATAATGATGATCGTTCCATATCCCAGGAGCCTACCGAGGATACTTTGGATAACGTTGATGGATTCAATCTTGGAATGATTCATTTCAAACGTATTGCGGGAAATAAATCCGGTTTTGATCATGAGGCGCTTATTGGTAATGACAAACTCGCTCGTATAATAAGCGATGAGCGGAGCCATTAACGCCATGTGATCTGCGCCTCATTGCGCACGGGGATCCGATGATAGCTGTATCGCGGGTATCCCAGCATCACGGCTCCATAACATTGATGGCCCGCAGGCAAATTTAATGCTTTGATCAGGGGGGCATGCAGACCGGCCGCTCCCGTAAAATAACCGGCCCAGCAGGTTCCCAGTCCCCTGGCATAGGCATAGAGTTCCAGATAGGTCAGGGCAATCGCGCAGTCCGCCTCGGGAAAAGACAGATCAGAGGGACTGTGCGCCAAAATCAAATGCGGCGCCCCCCGCATGATACGGTCCCGCCCATTGTCCCAGGCGTTGACAACACGCTGAAAACGCCTGACCGCCGGCTCATCCGCCGTCACAGGAATCATCATTTTCATAAAATCAATCACCATCGCCGCCAGCCCATGTATTTCATCGGGCTTCTGAAAAACCATCCAGTGGACCTGCTGCTTGTTGCTGCCGGTAGGCGCATGGCGCGCCGTATCCAGCAACTCGGCAAGAAGTTTGTGGGGAACGGGTGTTTTTTTATACGAGCGGATGGAACGCCGGGCTGCAAGAAGGTGTTTCAGTGCGCCCGCGCCGGGAAGCATGTCTTTCTCGATCGGCGGACAGGCCGCAAGCGGCATGGCGGCGAGCGTTATGGCCCCGTGAGGACAGACCGCCACACAGTGTCCGCAGTTGATGCAGAACTCTTCACCGCCCGCGAGGAGTGACGGAAATGATTTCTTATCAGATGGAATAATAATCTGCGCAGGACATTCCGCCGCACAAATCCCGTCACGCTTGCACTTCTTCGGGTCAATGGAAAAAAGCGACATGGCCACTCCCCTTTCTTTAAAAGTTTTGAATCCATCAGGCTCAGCGCCCCGATTCCGGAATTGATAAACCATCAATATGATGATTGCAATGACTTTTTACGCATCCGGCTGTTGTGATATTTTGTTTTTTATTTATAATGCAAATCCGGATGGAAAAAGGTAAGAAATATCATGGCTAAACTGACACTGGATGAGTGGATCGCCCGTTTAAAGAAAAACAAAAGCTTCACGTCCAACGCGGCGGCAATGATCGACATTCCCGCAACAGCAGGAGACTGGGAAGACTACCCTCCGTGGGTAAATCCCCGGCTGCTTTCGGTATTGCAGGCGCGGGGCATGGAGAAACTCTACAGGCATCAGGCACAGGCCGTACGCTTTATCCGGAGCGGCCAGGATGTCGTGCTGGTCACGCCGACGGCCAGCGGCAAAACCCTTTGCTACAACCTGCCCGTTCTGCAGAGTATTCTCGACGAGCCGGAAACCCGTGCTCTGTATCTTTTCCCCACCAAGGCGCTCGCCCAGGATCAGATGCACGAAATTCACGGTCTGATTACCGACCTCGCGGCCGACATCAAGACCTTTACCTATGACGGCGACACGCCGGACGACGCGCGCCGGGCCATCCGCCGGCAGGGGCACATTGTGGTCACCAATCCCGATATGCTGCACGCGGGCATTCTGCCGCATCACACCCAATGGCAGAAGCTTTTCATGAACTTGAAATACATCGTCATCGACGAACTGCATATTTACCGCGGCATTTTCGGTTCGCACTTTGCCAATGTCATCCGCCGGCTGATCCGGATTTGCCGTTTCTACGGCGCCAATCCGGTGTTTGTCTGCTGTTCGGCGACGGTAGCCAATCCGCGCGAACACGCGGAAAAAATTCTGGAGCGCGCGGTGGCGCTCCNNGTCAACCGGGAACTGGGCATCAGGCAGAGCGCCATGACGCCCGCGCGCAAGATCGCATCCGATCTCATCGACAACCATATTCAGACGATTGTTTTTGCCACCAGCCGTCTCAATGTCGAAGTCCTGACGAAATACTTAAAGGATAAATTTGTAAAAAGAAAACCGCTGGATGACCATTTTGTCGAAGGTTACCGCGGCGGCTATCTGCCGAATCTGCGCCGCAAGATTGAAAGCGGTCTGCGTTCGCGCGAGGTCATGGGCGTGATCAGCACCAACGCTCTGGAACTGGGCATTGACATCGGCAATCTGGAAGCCTGTATCATGGCGGGCTACCCGGGTTCGATTGCCAGCACCTGGCAGCAGGCCGGACGCGCCGGAAGGCGTACCGGACGGTCTCTCGCGATCCTCATTGCCAGGAGCAATCCGCTCGATCAATTTATCATGGAAAACCCCGATTACTTCTTTGCGCTCTCTCCCGAACATTGCCGCATCAACCCCGACAACCTGCTCATTTTGCTGCACCATATTAAAAGCGCGGCGTTTGAGCTGCCCTTTGAAAAAGGAGAAAAATTCGGCGGCGAAAATCTGGAAGAGTTTCTGGAGTATCTGGAAGAAAAAGGCGTGCTGCATCGTACGGGCGACCGGTGGCACTGGGCGGCGGAAAGCTATCCGGCGGATGAGGTCAGCCTGCGGGCGATCAATCCGGAAAATGTGGTTGTGGTGGATACCACCGACGCGGGCAACCACAGGGTCATTGCCGAGGTCGACTGGGACAGCGCTTTTACCGCCGTGCATGATGAAGCCATCTATATGCTGGCCTCCGAACAATATCATGTGGACAAGCTTGATCTCGAACGCAAGAAAGCTTACGTCCGGAAAGTCGATACCGACTACTACACCGACGCCATGACCTACACCAATGTCCGGGTGATCGACTCTTTTGAAAATCACACCGAAGCTTGCGCCATCGTGGAGCATGGCGAAGTGCAGGTGGTGCGCAAGGTTGTGGGCTATAAAAAAATCAAGTTCTACACGTCGGAGAATCTCGGTTACGGCGATGTAAACCTGCCGGAAAAAGACATGCACACGACAAGTTACTGGTTCACCATTCCACGCGACCGTCTGCGCCGGCTCGACTTTACGCCGGCGGAAATCATCGACGGGTTGTCGGCGCTGGCTTATACCCTGCAGCATCTGTCGGCCATGTTTCTGATGGCGGACACGCACGACATTGACCGGTCGCTGGGGGATAAAAGCGGTGAATGGTTTGTGAGCCAGGGACAAACCGGACGGGTGATCACATCGTTTAATGCCGGCCGGCCGGAAATGACGGATAACAAAACCGGAGCGCGCATCGATGAGTTCGACCCGACGATTTTCATCTTTGACGCCTATCCCGGCGGCATCGGCTTTTCGGAGCTGCTCTATCACGAACACGCCAATCTGCTTTCGGCCGCCAAAAGCCTGATTGAAAAATGTCCCTGCGCCTACGGCTGTCCGTCGTGCGTCGGCCCGACGCTGGAAATCGGCAAAACCGCCAAGGAAATCGTGCCAAAGATTGTGGAACTGCTAATCGTGAAGCGTGAAGTGTGAAGCGTAAGGCGCCGTTGGTCATTGCGAGCCATCCCTTGGTCTGCCGCTTGCCCCCTGACTAGGGGGTGGCAATCTGACCACCCCGAGATTGCTTCGTTTCACTCGCAATGACAAAATAGTGAGATTCTATATTAGAGACATCAGAAAAACATGAAATCGATCGATAAATTAAAGCGTTTGACTGGAGAATCCATAAAGCCACCTTCGGCAGAAGTCAGCATGGATGAATCACAGCGCACCCGGCCTTCATCGGAAAAGCAATCGCAACTCGACGACCTGCGCCGCAGAATCGACAGCGTTGTCACCCGCGCCGCCGCGCGAGGCAAAGCGGCACAGGATGAAGTTCGGGCGCGCGGCCATCGGGGACTTTCCGAAATTTTGTCCGGTGAAGAAATCGAAAATGAGCAGGGCCGTTTCTTTCTGGTCAGTGATGTGGTGCGGGGCAGCAGCCGTCACGGCCACCGCAACATTCGCGACGCGTATGATTTCGACATGTCCGCGGCGGCGATGCTGGCCAACAACCCTTTAATCAGCGGCTATTGCTCGTCCGACGCCCTGTTTCTGGATACGGAAACCACGGGCCTGGCCGGCGGCACAGGCACCATGGCTTTTCTCATCGGTCTGGGCTGGTTTGACGAAGGCCATTTTCAGGTCCGGCAGATCCTGGCCCGTGATTTCGGCGAAGAAAAAGCGGCGCTGGTTTACCTCAAAGCAATAGCCGCGGGAAAGAAATTTCTGGTCACTTTCAACGGCAAAGCCTTCGACGTGAACCTGCTCACCACCCGCTTTATCATGAACCGGATGCCGAGTGATCTGGCGGGGCTGCCTCATCTGGATTTACTGCATCCGTCGCGCCGCATCCTGGGGCATCGCCTGGAAAACTGCCGCCTGGTCACGCTGGAGTCGGATATTTTAGGCGTGGAACGGGAGGGCGACATTCCCGGCTGGGAAATTCCGCAGCGCTACTTCGACTGGCTGCGCAGGCGTGATCCCCGTTTGCTTGCCGACATCTTTGAACACAACCGCCTGGACGTGATTTCCATGGCGACACTCACCGCCCATCTGGTTGAAATATTGACCGCGCAGGCCGCCGCAAAATACACACACGCGGACGATTATCTGGCCGCCGCCCGCCTGCATCTGAAACGCGCCAACGCGGAGGGCGCTCAAAAAATATTGAACATCTTTCAGGAGGACACCTGCCCGGAATTCTCTTCCCGGTCGAATAAAAAACTGGCCCAATTATATAAACGCACCGGAAAAATTGATCAAGCCGCGGACATCTGGCGGCAAATGACCGCCTGCGAGCCTGTCGAATTTTACGCCATTTCGGAAATGGCCAAATATCTGGAACACCGCGAGCGGGATTACCGTCAGGCGAAGGCCCTCATCGAAAAAGCACTCGCCGGCTACAACAAATTTTCAGAAGACGAAAAACATTCTCTGTCGCACCGTTTGCCACGCTTGAACGTAAAGCTGAAGATACCCCGGTAACTTCTTATCATTAGCCTTTATTTCTTTTTTAATATATACGCTCTCTTCAGAAAACGAAAAAGACTCCCTGTCGCATTGATTAAAACGGATCAATGCCAAGCTGAAGGCTTCCCTGGATGATGAGGATCATTAAAAATTTTCGATACATTATCGGCCTGGTAATTCTCCTCCTGTTCGCTAACCAGGCATGGGCGGAAGAATGGATATACCATGCAACATCGGACACCAGAGTTACCTATTATGATAAAAGCAGCATCAAAAAAGTAAACGAAAATATTATCAGTCTATATACGAAACAGGTATTAAAAGAAGATGGGAAAATAAAGTATTTTTCATTCCTCCAAAACATCAATAAAGCCCCCGATAATCCTGAAGTAATCAGTCAC
This sequence comes from Syntrophaceae bacterium UBA4059, assembly GCA_002382045.1. Classification (GTDB taxonomy): domain Bacteria; phylum Desulfobacterota; class Syntrophia; order Syntrophales; family Smithellaceae; genus UBA8904. The sequence continues at coordinate 1,021 of DFZJ01000095.1, read as the reverse complement.
ATTTTGGGGTTGTCGGAAATTGACTGCGAAAAAAATAAAATCAAAGAATCATCCCTGGTAATTTATGATGAAAACAATAATGTTCTTTATTCGGCGCCGGCAGATGAAACGGATGATTGGCGCGATATCCCGTCCATTTCCATTGGCAAAAAATTAAGCAATATCGTTTGTGAAAAACCTGTCGCGCCTGAGGATGCTGTGCGAAAGTTGGTGTCCAAATGGCTGGATTCCTGGAAATCCGGCAATATGGAAAATTACCGCAACTGTTATACGTCGGATTTCCAGTCAAAAGGGATGAATCTGGATGACTGGGTATCTCATAAAGCCAATATCTACCGGAAAAGCGGAAACATAAATATCAGCATTGATCAATTGCGGATATCAGTAAAAGAGAATAGAGCCACGGCGGAATTCAATCAATATTACAGTTCCTCTAAATTCACGGATACAGGCAAAAAGAAATTGGAGTTAAAAAAAATCAACAACGAATGGAAAATATATAGAGAAATGATGTAACTATGACAGTGGGTTATTATGTGCCATCTTGCAACGGATGAACAAATTGTCTGGAAGGTGATAAGGATACCCCCCGAGCGGAGTTCGCCGGAACTGGCCGTATCGGTGTACCCGTCATACGGGCCCCTGATTGACGCCATATTTGTCCGGGACGCCCCCTTAGCCGTCAGTCAGGGTTGCGTGGACAATTGCCCCTTCATACTTCGTAAGCTTCTTGCGCAGTGTTTTGCGGGTAATGCCCAGACGGCGCGCCGCTTCGCTTTTGTTGCCGCCACAGGCGGAAAGCGCCTCCAGGATGCTTCTTTTTTCGACTTCTTCGAGCGGCAGATTGCCTGAAGTGTTTGCCGATCGATTGGCGGCATCGCTTTGATCGTTGCCTTCCTGATCATCCTCCGCCATCAATAGGGTCAGCTCGCTTTCGTCAAGATAAGGATTCCGCGACAGCACCACCGCCCGCTCGACTGCGTTCATCAATTCCCGGACATTGCCCGGCCAGGGATATTGC
>DFZJ01000154.1:749-12141 GCA_002382045.1 Syntrophaceae bacterium UBA4059 | reverse complement strand
ATAATCGCAGAAATCACCCGGAGCGCAGCGATCGGGTGGATTGATCTTGTTGGAATTAAGATTCAAATTCATTTTTTGAAACACCAGATTGACGAATGATGGATTGTAGTGTCCCGATTCGGAGTTCAGAATGATTAGGAACTGGTACGGTGATCGTTGTGCCAGGAAGATGTTTTTGCATGACAATGTGGCTGCCCCGTTGGCGCACTTCTAAAAATCCATGCTGGGAAAGGATGCTGCATACTTGCTTTCCAGAAAGAACGCGAAGTTTACCCAACGGCAACCTCCACCTGTGTTACATATACTTCGGCATGTAATCTTGTTTTAATTTCTGCCGGTGAGGCTGCTTCAAAAAAAAGCTCCAGAGCTTCCCGAAGATTTACACGGGCTTCCTCGATAGTATTGCCTTGACTGGCAATATCGAGTTCCGGACAAAGCGAAACATAACCGTTGCCTTCGCGCTCTATAATCGCGGTGAGTTGTTTTTGCATTTTATTTCCCCATAATTAAGATTTCATTCATTTGTCTCACGCACAATGGCCTGGGTTGCACGTGTAAACCATGTGTCTTTTGTTGAACCGGTGGTTTTAGGTCCCACTACTGATGATACTGATACTCCACCGACCGGGCTCCAACCTTCATTTAGATGCACACTTACCATATTTTCAAGTTTCTCAAAAGCATTGTTATTTTGGTTATTTTCTTCACCAATAGCCGTGATGATCTTGTAATTCAGCTTGCTTAGCGACCCGTCCAACCTGAAGTGACTTTCTTACCAACGCCGCCTTGGACCTCGAACCAATCATCTGAAAGAAAAGGCATCACATAAATCAGCCTGAATGATTGAGGTTTAAGGCTCTTTTCATTATTCTCACTTCCTGGAATTGAGGTAGTAATGTACAGTTTTCGACCCTTTCTTAACCTTCCGTTTTCACCTTCCCAATTTTCAAGCATTAAAGGACAAGAACCATTAGCATTGCATAGATTATTGATAAGGACCGCAGTTTGGAGTATCTCTTTTTTCCCACCAAAATAGAATTCGACAAAGCCATGCCCTATAAAAAGGTACAATACTAAAAGAATTGAACTAATAATCAAAGTGTTCACTACGGTTTTCATTTTCATAGTATCCTTCTCCATGTCAAAGGAACATAACGCGGGCATCACCGGCGGCTTTAAGCCGTCCGGTGGATGACCTTGTTCGATCCGAATTCCTTTTCAGAGACTCTTGCGCTCGAACCAAACAAACATCCAGATGATTCCGGCCCAGAATACAGGAATTATAAGCCAGGGAGAGATGTCGAATATTTCAGCCAGCCCTATTTTCCCGAAGTCCTTCCAAGCAAGAATCGTGGATTTGAAAAAAGGATAGAGCTCTGCGTAGACAGCCGCTCCTGCCACCATGCCGGCAATAGCGAATACTGCGTGCCAGCGTCCCTCGCCAAGAGCACCAATGGAGGTTCCCGGACAGAAGCCCATCACCGCCCAGCCGCAGCCGAAAAGAGCACCTCCAACCAGGACGGCGCCCATGTTCATGGCCTTGTGGCTCAAGGAAATGATCTCGGCACTGGCGAGAAGTTGAATCCCAACCATGCCGACCAGTATTGCTGACAGCATGAATTTGAAGATCGTCATGTCCTTCAAGAGCATGGCGCCGACCTGCTTTTCAAAGCGCAGGACGCGGCCCTTCTGCAGGAGAAACCCAAACAATACGCCTGTGATCAAGCCAAGTATCTGATCGATGCTCATGATGATCTCCTCCTGTACAAGAGTCCGGCAACCACGATCCCGGTTCCGAAGAACATGGCCAATGCGATGAAAGCGCTGACCGACAACTGCATCATGCCACTGAGGCCGTGTCCGCTGGGACAGCCGTCTGCCATGCGGGCACCCATCATGGCCACAATACCCCCCAAAAAAGCTCCTGCGGCCCGTTTTCCTATCGATGGGCCGAACCGTTCTTTCCAGGTCGGCGGGACACTTTCCAGCTTGAAGCTCCTGTCTGTTTTGGAGGAGATCAAGGCTCCGAAGAATATCCCGATTACAAGCATGAACTGCCAATCCACCCGTACTTTTTCCTTGGTGAAGTATTCGTTGGCTGCGACTCGCTCCGGAAAGACTGTCCGTTCAAGCAGTCCTGCAGCACGCACAAATGTCGTTGAGGCCCCAAGGTAATTGGGCTTTCCCATCCATTGAGTAGTTGCATACACCGAAACGATAGCCAACACCCCCACCAGCGCCCCCGCCAGATAAGGACTCCAACCACCATCTTCTGTCTTCAATTTCATCGCTAGCTCCTCCTTCCTTGTGTTTGTTTCGAACGGCGAGTGCGGATGCGCAACTCGCCGTACGGGCGCGCGCAGCGCGGCCGTACAATTAATATACCTACTTGGTTTTTCGCGCTTTTCGGAGGAAATAATACTCTTTTTAAAAAGGAATGCAAAGAAAAAGTGCTTTAAATCCAGCAAAATGAACTTCTTCCACTTGGTATTTTGTGGTAATATCGCACTTAAGCCAAGTTGGTATATTATGTAAAATCTGTCCGACAGTAAGAAAAATGATGTTCTTCCGGCGATCCAGAAATTCCTTTCAAAAAAGATATTGGCGTCAGGGCATAAACTTTGCTATTGAGACTTGGAAAGTTCTCATAACCATTTTCAAGAGAAATGAGCAAACATGATCGCAATTATCGAATATAATGCCGGAAACATTACCAGTGTGGCGCGGGCGCTGCATGCCATCGGCCAGGATTTTGTCATTACGGATGATACAAAAATGCTCGATGCTGCGTCCCATGCCATTTTTCCGGGGGTCGGCGCGGCGGGCGAAGCAATGGCGTATCTGAAGCACAAGGGGCTGGATGCGTGGCTGAAAACCTGTTTTCAATCGGGAAAGCCGATCATGGGTATTTGTCTTGGCACGCAGATTATTCTGAATCAATCCGAAGAAAACGACACAAACTGCATTGGTCTGGTTGCCGGTGTGACGAAGCGCTTTCCTGAAAATCTGCAGGCGGCAGGCCAGACTTTGAAGATTCCGCATATGGGGTGGAACAGTGTTGCTCTGAAACGCCATCACCCGTTATTTGAGGGTATCGATCCTGCGGCGGAATATTACTTTGTCCATTCCTACTATCCGTCTCCATCAGATCACGCAGCGGTTGTGGGGATAACAGATTACGGAATGAACTTTTGCTCGGTGCTGGCGGTGAAAAATCTGGTCGCCATGCAATTCCATCCGGAAAAAAGCGGTCGGCCGGGTCTGCAGATTCTGAAAAATTTCTGCGCGTGGAGGGGAAATGATATCTAAAAGAATAATTCCCTGTCTGGATGTGCGAGACGGCAAGCTCACCAAAGGCATTAAATTTAAGGGTAATGTGGATATCGGTGATCCGGTGGAAGCGGCTCGCGAATATTACGAGCAGGGCGCGGATGAAATCGTCTTCTATGATATTACCGCATCGTCCGACAAACGTGACATTATGATCGACGTGGTGAGGCGCGTGGCCGAAACCATTTTTATTCCTTTTTCCGTGGGCGGCGGTATCCGCAATCTCGACGACATGCGCCGCGTCATCGGGGCCGGAGCGGAAAAGATTAGCGTGAACTCGGCAGCAGTTCAGAAACCTGAAATCATCACACAAGGCGCAAAAGCATTCGGCAGCCAGTGCATTGTGCTGGGAATGGATGTCAAAAAAGTTAAGGTCGGTAAACAGACGCCTTCCGGTTATGAAATCGTCATTGAGGGCGGCCGAAAATATACCGGCCTTGATGCCCTGTGGTGGGCCAGAGAAGGAGAGCGTTTGGGCGCGGGAGAAATTTGCCTCAATTCCATCGATGCCGACGGCATGCAGGACGGCTACGAAATTAATTTGACGGCGCTGGTTTCCGACAATGTCCGTATTCCTGTGATTGCCTCCGGCGGTGCGGGGAAGCCCGAGCATCTGGCCGATGTTCTTACGGCGGGCAAAGCTGATGCGGCGTTGATTGCTTCCATGGTGCATTACCGGACTTATACGATCTCGCAGATAAAGCATTACCTGAGTGATCAAAATATTAAGACCCGGATGCTCTGGTAGTCGCTCAATATTGTACTTGACGAAAATCCATTTGTATTTTTAGAATTGATTTATAAAATTAACAGGTATATTGATTCAAATCATAAAGGAATCTTTAAAAGTCAGGAGGCTTATACAAAGTGGATGCAAAACGATATGAATTAAATGTCCAGTTGGCGCAAATGCTGAAAGGCGGCGTCATTATGGATGTCACCAATGTAGAACAGGCCAAAATAGCGGAAGAAGCGGGAGCCGTAGCTGTTATGGCGCTGGAGCGCGTGCCGTCGGATATCCGCAGGGACGGCGGCGTGGCCCGTATGTCCGATCCGGCCATGATTGCGGAAATAAAGAAAGCGGTCTCGATTCCGGTCATGGCCAAGGCTCGGATCGGTCATTTTGTAGAGGCGCAACTTCTGGAAGCCCTGCGGATTGACTACATTGATGAAAGCGAAGTCCTGACGCCGGCGGATGAAGAATGCCATATTGATAAGACGAAATTCTCGATTCCGTTTGTTTGCGGCGCGCGTAATCTGGGCGAAGCGCTGAGAAGAATTGCGGAAGGCGCGGCGATGATCCGCACCAAGGGCGAAGCGGGCACGGGCAACGTCGTGGAAGCGGTGCGTCATATGAGAACCATGAACCGGGAAATCCGCCAGGTTGCTCAAATGCCGGTGGAGGAAGTGACCGGATTTGCCAAAGCAAACGGCCTGCCCTATGAACTGGCGCTGAAAGTCAAAGAACTGGGACGCCTGCCGGTTGTCAATTTTGCCGCGGGCGGTCTCGCGACACCGGCCGATGCGGCATTGATGATGCAGTTGGGCTGTGATGGTGTTTTTGTCGGTTCCGGTATTTTTAAATCGGCTGATCCGGCCAAACGCGCGCGCGCCATTGTCAAGGCGACCGCATATTTCAACGATCCGCAAAAGGTTCTGGAAGCGTCTATCGGTTTGGGCGAAGCGATGCCCGGTCTGGAAATCAGTCAGATTCCGCCGGAACAGATTCTGGCCAAGCGGGGCTGGTAGTAAATTTTATGTCCGTTCATCTGGTTAAACATCAACCGGGAGTTATCGGCGTTTTGGATTTGCAGGGTGGCGTTCATGAGCATCTGGAGCATCTGGAAAGGCTGGGACTTCCCTACAAGCGGGTTAAGCAGGTGTCTGATTTTGCTGATCTGATAGGCTTGATCATTCCCGGCGGCGAAAGTACCTGCCTGGCGCGACTTCTGACCATTTTTGATTTGAAAGATGTTATTCTTCACCATTACCATCGGGGCATGAAGATCTGGGGCACCTGCGCCGGGGCCATCTTGCTGGCCGATAAAATAGTCGGCGATCAATCCTGTCTGCGTCTTATCGATATTGCAATCGAACGCAACAGCTTCGGCAGCCAGCTGGACAGTTTTACAACCGAAGCCCGGGTTCCGGCCGTTTCCGATCAAACCATACCGCTGATCTTCATCCGAGCGCCGAAAATTCTGAGCGCCGGTAAAGATGTAAAGGTTCTGCTCCAGATGGATGATTACATTGCTGCTGCGGAAAACGATGGTATTCTGGTGACGGTTTTTCATCCCGAATTAACCGGCTGTCTGGCGTTTCACCGGTATTTTGGGTTGAAATGCGGCCTGGATTTGGCGGTGGAAAATGTCTCAGCCGGAAACCAGGACTGGAAGAATGTCAGTTGGATGAAACTGGCGCGAATCGCGTCATAATCCCCTTGTTTTAATTTAAACTAAAGTGGTTGCGAAATTCTCATTGCTAAGATATGTAAAAACGTATGGATGTTAAATTTATTAACCCCTTTGTGCACGGTACGATGGAAGTCATGGAAAAAATGGCTTTTATCAAGCCGGTTGCGGGAAAACCCTTTGCCAAAGTAACGGATGCCGCCTGTGGAGATGTTTCCGGTATTATCGGCATGACAGGCGACGCAACCGGATCTCTGGCCATGAGTTTCAGCGAATCCTGTATTATCAATATTGTCTCTAAAATGCTGGGAGAGACGGTCACGGAAATCAACAGAGAAGTGCTCGACGCGGTGGGGGAGCTCACCAATATGATCTCCGGCTCGTCGCGCAAGCTCATGGAAAAAGATGACTTAAAAGTTTTTGCAGCCATCCCGACGATTGTTTTCGGCAGAGCGCATACCCTCTATCATGTTATCAAAGGGCCCAGCATTGTCATCCCCTTTGAGACCGAGGCCGGTCAATTTGTTATTGACGTTTGTCTGAAATCCAATCTTAAACCCAAGCAGAAAGAAGCAGAACCGGAATCCAAGGCCGCGTTTAATCCCGCCATCTTCGGCAAGCCCTCCCCGGGAGTGTCATCAAACACCGCGTTTGATCCGAAGGAACACAATCCGGCGGTATTCGGAAAACCGTCCATGCCCAAAGCTGCGCCGGATATTCTGCAGGAAAAAATCGACAAGGATTTGTCCAGGGCCGTCCCTGTCGAACACAAGAACGCATCGGAACGAATAGACTATTTGCGAAGAACACTGGCTGAGACGAACGCCACACGTGACATGATCCTGAAGCAAATGAAGGAGCAGCCCTTCATGGAGTTTACACAGAGACAGCGTTACAAAAAAGCTCTGCCCGCTTATGATGCAAAAATCAAGAGACTGAAACTGGATATTTCGGCGGCGGAAACTATTCTAAAAATGTCCAAGGATGAATTAGAAAACCCGACCATCAAGCCGCATTTCCAGCATTATCCCAACAATAAATAATTTTTATATCGAATCGATATATTTAAAATGTCTGTTATCAACGTTATTGAAGACACTTTTTTTGCCAATGGCCGCTACTGGGGCGGACTTAATGCCTCGCTTTATAACAGCGGTTCGATCTGGGCCATGAAGACAGGTATTGAATCCGCTGATCTTAACATGGTCTGGAATGAAACCCCCCTGACGGCAGACGATTCCCGGGCGATCCAAAATATAAAAAAGGATTTCCGGAAAGCAGGATTGCCTTTCTGGTGGTGGGTGTTTCCGCGCGCGAAGTCGCAATCGACAATAGAAAGATTGGAAACCGAAGGTTTTTCTTTTGTCGACAGTATTCCATGCATGCTGGCGGATTTAACCTTACTGCCCGATCCGGGATCTTGCAATCCCGCCATATCCATCGTTTCTGTTAAAAGCAGGGAAGATCTGAATTTGTGGAAAGAAGTATCCTTTGACGGATTTGATTTCCCGTCTCAAACACACGATCAGTATGACCGCTTTACCGCGACATTTAATCTCAATCCAGATTCTCCGCAAAAATTTTTACTGGTGTTTGTTAACGGCAAGCCGGTGGGCACCTCTTTGTTGTTTCTGACGGATCATGCTGCCGGTATTTATTTTGTCACGACGCTGGCCGATCACCGGAAAAAGGGAATCGGTCTGGAATTGACACAGGCGACGATGCGTTATGCCGGAATAGCCGGCGCCCGCTTTGCCACACTCCAGTCCTCGCCGGACGGGTTGCGTGTCTATCAGCAGGCAGGTTTTAAAGAATACTGCCGGGTGGCCGTTTATAGCCTGAGCGCCGGCTGATTAAAAAATACGGATTGGCTGCACGCTATTTCCCGAAAAAACAAATCATCTTTTGCGTCACAATATCCGACAGAAGCCGCAGATCCTTGTTCCGCACATCATACACTTTTACAACGGCAGCGAAGCGCGCGTCGTCCGGCATTAGATCCGTCAGGATGTTCGGCTGTTTTTTTATCCAAGCCGTATTAAAAAGGACGCCGTCTTTTTCAGGATAAATCGCCATGTAAAAAATATCCATCTCCACCATGTCCTGAAAAAAGTGCGTGCCGAAGGACAAATCCGGGATGAGTGAGCCATCCTGATAGGCGATTTCTCCAATGGCCGTGATATTGTTGATTTCAGAGAACTTGACCGGCACGCCCATGGCCGGGGTTGTGGTCCCCCATCGTCCGGGTCCCAAAAGAATGGTCGGCATGACGTCGCGCCGTCCGATCTGCCGGTTGATTTTGCCCACCAGCCGGGCAACTTCATGTTTTTCTGAAACAGAAAGTTTCGTGTAACCCTCCGGAGCAATATAAATAATGCGGGAGATGGCCTGATAAACGCTGCCGCCCATAAAATTTGCTTCCTGACGAATCAGAATCTTGGATCGGGGCATCTTGTCCGGGAGTTGGACGCGGCTGTAATGGCCCTTGGTCTGGAAGGGACGGCACTGGAGCAGGTTAATCTGCAATTTTCCTTTCGCGTTGATGTTGACCGTGAATTCAATATCGACGGGGTAGCGATAAACCTGCTCCAGTGTTCTCAGCAGCCGGGACATGTTTTTCGCAAAAGATGTGGAGGATAGAAGTTGATCAAACGTGATCATCAGGGCGTCGCGGGTATCTCTGCCTGCAGAGCGCAGATAATCGGCGGCCTTTGTATCTTCTTCGACAATCAGATCCAGACGCGGCGCCAGGTCAAGCCTGAGCAGTTCCGTGGATTTGACGGTTTGAAATTCGTTATCGCGCAGATTGAGAACATCCGCTTCGTGCTGGGAGAACCGCTTGATGTCCTCCTGTCTGGCGTAGGGTTTGGTCAGTGGCGCATCCAGGGCGACAATGCGCGGATAGTCATTTTCCACGCGGTTCACGGCGCGTGTGCCCAGGCCGAAAACAATCCTGAGCATGCCGGCTTTCGGGTCCATGCCTTTTTGCCAGACAAAGGTATTATAGGACAGCCCAACGCCCGCCACACCGGGGAAGAAATAAATATCGCGGTGTGACCCGGACACGCGCTGCACCAGGAGCGCCATCTGCTCGTCCTGATGGGCCATGCCGCGTTGCAGGCGATAGGTGAGGGCGTCTTCGTTCATGGTGGAGGCGAAAATTTTGCGAACGGCCTCTTCAAAAGCCCGGTAGCGTTCTTCGGGCGTTTCCTGGTTGACCAGAAAATAGCTTTCATATTTTCCGGCAAAGGCGTTGCCGAACGCATCCTCCAGCAGAGAACTGGAACGGACGATAATCGGGGCCTGACCATAATATTCCAGCATGAGCTGGAACTGTTCCTTGATTTCGTCCGGAAAAACGCCATGCAGCATTTTGCTTTTAAGTTCACGGGCGACTTCAAAATAACCCTCGTCGGTCTTTTGCGACATGAGCAGTTTCCACCAGCCGTTTTGCACCATGTAGGAATAGAAAATATCCGAACCGATATAAAAAGAATCATGCATTTCCAGTTCGGCATTCCAGTCGAATGTCGGGTCTTTACGCAGGATGTTGCGGGCCAGCAGCATGCCCACGGATTTACCGCCGATAAATCCCGTACCAATGAGGCGCTTTTTAATTTCCACCAGATCTTCCAGAGAGAAGTATTCCCTCACCAGTGACAACATTCTTTTCTCGCGTCCGATCAGCACATGCGAGAGGGTTTCCACCATCTCCTGTTTTTCCTGTATGGCTTCCGGGTCTTCCAGGATGGTGGTCGCTTTGAGGAAGATGCGGTCCCAATAATCGAGATTGCGGACGCTGCTGCTGGCGTTTTTGTTCGTCAGGTAAGATAAAGTGCTTGCGGCATCCGCGCTGTTTAAAATCGGGACAAATTTTTCGCCTTCCATGACGTGCGGCAAGTACATGGTTGGTGTATAGCGTTTCCAGGCCTTGAGGGGATGGACGCAGATTTTGCCGTTGTTGTTATAAACGTCGAGGAGCACCTGCGTGGTTTCCCGAATTCGTGCCACCGTCTTGAAGGAGTGGCGGCTGCGCAGGATGGCGAAGTAAGCGACTGTGTTCAATTCAAACAGGTAGGGGCAGGTGATGACAAAAAAGTTCCCGATCATCAGGTCGGTGGCCCACGCCATGAGCAGGTCGGACAGACAGTCGAATACATAGAACACATCGCGGCCTTCGTCGCGGACGATGTTGTGGACCTGTGTGGAAAAGGATTCAAAGCCCTTGTTGGCGTTGAGTTGATAAACTTTAATCTTTTTGTTCGGTTCCAGAAGGGCGGCGTGGCCCGCAAAACGCATATAGATAATGCGATGGTTCCGGGCAAGTGCCGCTTCAACGTAGGGATCAACAAATCGTTTGTAGTCGGCAATGTCGTCCACCTGCATGACGACGTTGTCGCCCATTTGCAGATAATTGAGAATTTCATCCAGTCCACTCATGCCTGTGGTAACGCGTGTGTAAGGTGTCATAAAATTTTATCCTCTTTCACTATGCTGATAGTACAAATTTGTACGACTTAAATTGGCTCAGGTGCTTTTAAAAAGCCGCTGTAAAAACAGTCTGATTTAAAAAACAACCATTATTATCAATTGTTATGAAATACATTTTAACCAATAGCGATAAATCTGCATTTTATTTTGAAGCATTCTCATCTTCTTATTTAGGATTACATCAATTTTTGTGCCAGAAACATTTTTGTGGTTCAACTTTGTCCGGAAGCAATTTTTGTGAGGTTTTCTTTTAATGCCCTCGCATCGAATCCTAATAGTTCTGTCAGCGGCCCAAATTGTACGATCTTGTCAAGCTTGTTTGCGGTGCAAAGCTGAATATTTACTCACATATTAGTTTTGTTATCTCACTAATTCGCACAAAATTGTACGATTTGTATTTGTGAAATGCCTACCATTTAATAAATAATTTCTTATACTTATTTGCATTACTGCCCTTTGGCATCTTCCTTGCGCTAAGCAAAGGCGGAAGAAAATTTATTCAAGGAGGTATTTATTATGAATTCGGGAGATACAGCGTGGGTTTTGATGGCCAGCGCAATGGTCCTGCTCATGACCATTCCGGGACTGGCATTTTTCTATGGAGGACTGGTGCGTCGCAAGAACGTTCTTTCTATTTTGATGCAGTGTTTCATGATCGTCTGCGTGATCAGTTTACAGTGGGTGTTGTTCGGCTATTCCCTGGCGTTCGGGCCGGACTTCCACGGCATCATCGGCAATCTGGACTGGGCGGGACTCAGTGGAGTGGGCGCGCTGCCGAACCCTGACTATTCCAAAACAATTCCCCATTCGGTCTTTATGATTTTTCAGGCTATGTTCGCCATCATTACGCCTGCTTTGATTATTGGTGCTTATGCGGAAAGAGTGAAGTTTCCGGCTTTTTTGCTTTTTACCCTTCTCTGGGCCACTTTTGTTTATGACCCGCTGGCCCACTGGGTCTGGGGTACGGGTGGCTGGCTTAAGGCGATGGGCGGGCTGGATTTTGCCGGTGGTATTGTCGTGCATGTGAGCTCCGGTATTTCGGCTCTGGTTCTCGCGTTATTACTGGGCAAACGAGTTGGTTACAATCACGGGCCGATCCGTCCGCACAACCTGCCGTTTACCGTTCTGGGTGCGGCTCTTTTATGGTTCGGCTGGTTTGG
>DFZJ01000154.1:0-675 GCA_002382045.1 Syntrophaceae bacterium UBA4059 | reverse complement strand
GGCCTCGTGGCCATCACCCCCGCCTGTGGTTTTGTAAACCCGATGAATGCCATGTTCATGGGCATTATTGTAGCCCTTGTCTGCTACACCGCGGTTGCCGTCATTAAAGGAAAACTCGGCTACGATGACTCTCTCGACGCTTTCGGTGTGCATGGTGTCGGGGGCAGCGTGGGTACTATTCTAACCGGTGTTTTCGCGGAGAAAGCGGTCAATGCGGCTGGCGCGGATGGCCTGCTGTTCGGAAACCTCCAGCAGTTCGGGGTTCAATGCCTGATGCTGGTGGTAACGGTGGCTTTTGCCGCGATCATGACTTTTATCATCTTCAAGATTGTGGACGCTGTGATCGGCATGCGGGTCGAAGAGAAAAATGAAATCATCGGCCTGGATCTGACCCAACAAAGCGAAGCCGCTTACACCGTGATTGAATAGGAGGAACGAACCATGAAATTAGTTATTGCGATCATCCAGCCGCATAAGCTGGAAGCTGTCAAAAGAGAGTTGGAGGCCGTGGAGGTGAACTTAATGACCGTTACCAACGTGCTGGGCCAGGGGCGGCAAAAGGGCGTCACGGAAATCTACCGCGGCGCGAAGGAGGCAGGCGGCCTGCTCAATAAAATCCGCCTGGACATTGCCGTCAACGAAGACTTTGTCGAACCGACCATCGCGGCCATTACC
>DFZJ01000201.1:10075-27128 GCA_002382045.1 Syntrophaceae bacterium UBA4059 | reverse complement strand
AGAAGGACAAAATAAATTACGACTGACCTTGTGAAATCGGCTTACCATGTCAATCTTGAATCAGTCGCTATCTTGCCTTCCTTTTCAAAAATACACCGGTTCTTAAGCCAGCGCGTTTTCCAGTGCCGTCGTCAATTGCTGAAGCGCTTTGTGGTCCAGCTCCAGGGCAACCTTGCCGCCGCCCGGATGAGCAAATGTCAGGGTTGCGCCGGTTTGGGTTTTTTCAACCTGCCACCGGGTCCCCGCGGGAAACTTTACCTGATCGGAGAGCCAGTCGTCGGATTCGAATTGAGCGATCTGAATCAGGACGCCGAAAGCATGACGGGGGTGGATGAATATTTCCGTCCAGACGCCTCCCGGATATTCGTTGTAACCGAAGAAGGGAACGCCGTGCGCTTCAAGATGAGCCATGGCCTTTTTAATATCCGGCGTTTGAAGGGTGATGTGATGGACGCCTGCTTCCCTGGATTTCAGGAAACCGTCCAGAAAACTTCCTTCTCCTGTGGGAGAAATAATCTCCAGACGGGACAAATCACCCAGCGAAAAGAGCTGCCAGAAATATCGGGTTACGGGATCGGCCGCACAAGTTCCCGCAACGGCTCCCAGGATGTCTTGAAAGAAATGCGCGGCTTTTTCCTGATCTTTTACCGCAATGGATACATGGTCAATGCGCGAAATCATTTATTGCTCCCGCAGCCTCCTAGAAATCCTTAAACTCATCTTTTCCAAAAGGAATGATATCTTCCGGCGTCACTTTATGCGCCCCCGTGCGACCGGCTGCCGGTTTTTTGGCAACGGCAGGCAGCGCTTGAACGGGGGCCTTACGGGGCGCCCCTTGAGCCGCGCCGGCTTTCCTGGTCTGCTGCATACGGGACTGGGGAGGTGATGAAATCGTCTTGACCCCTTCATCCTTTCCCTCGACAATAAACACCAGCCGTTTAACAATTCCCTTGATTTGTTCCGACTGGGCGTTCATCTCTTCCGCCGCACTGGCCGATTCTTCAGCCGTAGAGGCATTCTCCTGGGTGACCCGGTCGAGATCGGCAACGGCTTTGTTGATTTGACTGATCCCCTGGGCCTGCTCAACTGAAGCAGCGGCGATTTCCTTGACCAGTTCCTCAACTTTGCCCGCAATTTCCACGTTTTCCGCAAAGGCTTTTTGCGTCAGCTCGGTCAGATCACTGCTTTCCTTGACGACGGTAATGGTGTTTTCAATAAGGGTCTGCGTGTTTTTGGCTGCCTCCGCCGAACGCTGGGCCAGATTTCTGACTTCATCGGCGACCACGGCAAATCCAGCGCCGGCTTCACCCGCGCGGGCGGCTTCCACCGCCGCATTCAAAGCCAGGAGGTTGGTCTGAAAGGCGATTTCGTCGATCGTCTTGATGATTTTACCGGTTTCCTCGCTTGTCCGGGTCACTTTCTGGATGGCTTCGGCCATGTTGCCCATGTGTTCGTTGACTTTGGTTACGATGGCACGGGTTTCAGCCATGAGGTTCTTGGCCTGAGTGGCATTTTCCGCATTGCCGGTCGTCATGGCGGACATTTCTTCCAGGGACGATGAGGACTGCTCGATGGCCGCCGCCTGAGAGGATGTCCCTTCCGCCAGGTTCCCGGTGGCATTGGATACCAGCGTTGCCGCGGCATTCATTTCATCGGTCGATTCATTCAGTTCAGCGGCGATCTGCAGGATTTGCATGATCAGCTTTTTCCCCACGAAAATGAAGTTGGCGATCACGGCCAGCATTCCGATGGGTGTGGTTATATATTTTAAAGCACCTTCCGATTTGCCGGAGATAAAAGCAGCCAGCATAACGGTTATGATACCTGGTATCAGCCAGATCAATAACTTGTAAGTCAATGTTTTGCCCATGAAATACCTGATAATACCGGCACAAACCGCCGCCGCGACCATATAAGTAACCAGTTTGATGAAAATTTGAATCAGCAGATCCATGAGTTCCTCCTGTTTGCCGGCTGTGATGCAGCCGCGAATAATGGCGTTGATTTTACTCGCACCCTGGGCGTTAGTCAATCATGTTTTTGGTATTGACTGATTTCCGTTGCCGGACGCAAGTTTTAATTATAGTGAAGATCGGCTGAAAAAGGCTGAAATATAAACGGCCGATTGCATCCGGATGCCCGCTGTGGTAAGGCTCCCGCTCCACTTAAAATCGCAAAGGAAGAATATGATCTCGCTTCGATACGAAAAGATTGCTCAGGAACTCAATATAACTGATAAACAAGTCGCTGATACCGCTCAGATGATTGCCGAAGGGGCGACGGTTCCCTTCATTGCCCGCTACCGCAAGGAAGTGACCGGAATGCTGGACGAGGTCGTGATTACGGCTATTCGCGACCGACTTTCTGAACTCGAAGAGCTGGAGAATCGACGCTCGGCTATTGTTAAATCGCTTACGGAACGCAATTTGCTGACGGAGGAACTTCAGACCAGAGTTTTGGCTGCTGAAACCATGTCCGTTCTTGAAGATATTTATCTGCCGTTTCGTCCCAAGCGCCGCACCAGAGCGACCGATGCCCGGGAAAAAGGGCTGGAAGAACTGGCGACTAAAATATTTGCGCAGGAAGATGCGTTTGATCCGGCCATGGAGGCAGCCTTGTTTGTTAGCGTGGGAAAGGGTGTGGCAACGCTGGATGAAGCTCTCGCTGGAGCGCGCGACATCATTGCGGAGTGGGTGAATGAAGATGCGGGCGCACGGGCAAAAATGCGCGACCTTTTCCGGAACAAAGGCGTGATCCGGTCGAAGGTTCTGCCGGATAAGCTGGAGTCCGGCATGAAATACAAAGACTATTACGATTGGGAAGAGCCGGTCACGGCCGCGCCGTCTCACCGGGTGCTGGCCATGCGTCGCGGCGAGCGCGAAGAGTTTCTGACCCTTTCGATGATGCCGCCGGATGAAGAAGCTCTACAAATTCTGGAAGATCTGTTTGTTCGCGGTGCAAATGAAGCTGCCAATCAGGTGAAACAGGCGGTGCGCGACAGTTTCAAGCGCCTGCTTTCGCTTTCCATGGAAACGGAAACCAGGATGGAGACGAAGAAACGCGCTGATGAAACCGCCATCCGGGTTTTTGCCGATAACCTGCGCCAGTTGCTGCTGGCGCCGCCCATGGGGCAAAAAACCGTGCTGGCGATTGATCCCGGGTTCCGCACCGGCTGCAAAACGGTTTGTCTTGATGCCCAGGGTAAGTTAGTCCATCACGAAACCATTTTTCCGCTCATGTCGGAAAAAACGCGTGACGAGGCGGGACGGACGGTCAGAACCCTGTGTGAAAAATTTGGAATTGAAGCCATTGCCGTCGGCAATGGCACGGCGGGACGCGAGACGGAAAGCTTTTTGCGGAGTCTTGATCTGCCCAAGGAAATTGTCGTGGTCATGGTCAATGAAAGCGGGGCGTCGGTTTATTCCGCATCGGAAGCGGCAAGGGCCGAATTTCCCGATCAGGATATCACCGTGCGAGGAGCAGTCTCTATTGGCCGCCGTCTGATGGATCCACTCGCGGAACTGGTTAAAATCGAGCCGAAAGCCATTGGTGTGGGCCAGTATCAGCATGATGTGGATCAGGGTTTGCTGCAGCAGGCTCTGGATGACGTGGTGGTCAGTTGTGTCAATGCCGTAGGCGTCGAGGTGAATACGGCCAGTGTCCAGCTTCTTTCGTATGTGTCCGGTCTGGGCGCCACGCTTGCGGAAAATATCGTCACTCATCGCAACGAAAACGGTCCGTTTCCAACCCGTGACGCACTCAAAAGCGTGAAACGCCTCGGTCCCAAAGCCTTTGAGCAGTCCGCCGGTTTTTTGCGTATTCGCGACAGCGTAAACCCTCTGGATGCCGCAGCCGTCCATCCCGAAAGTTACGCGATCGTCGAAAAAATGGCGGCCGATCAGGGCTGCTCTGTTGTGGATTTGATGGCGGATGAAGCAAGACGGCAAAAGATCGTTCTGGCCAACTATGTTACGGACAAAGTCGGATTACCTACTTTAAAAGACATTATATCGGAGTTGGCCAAGCCGGGGCGCGACCCCCGGAGTCAGTTTGAAAATGTGGTTTTTGCTGAAGGCATCGACAAGATCACGGATTTGATTTCCGGCATGAAACTGACCGGCGTGGTCACCAACATCACGGCGTTTGGCGCTTTTGTGGATATCGGCGTTCATCAGGACGGTCTGGTTCATTTAAGTGAGATGGCCGACCGGTATGTCAAGGCGCCGACGGATGTGGTGAAGGTTGGCCAGAAAATCGAGGTGACGGTTCTGGCCGTGGATGCGCAACGAAAACGGATTTCTCTGTCCATGAAAAAGACGCCGGGGGAGAAGGCAGAGGATCAGAAAACGGCTGCGGAACCTTCCAGCCTCCATCCGGAGGAGCGAAAAATAAAGCCAGGCCAACCTAAGCTGCGGCACGAGAAAAAGAATGCGAGAGTCGCCCCCAAGCCCTTCAACAATCCTTTTGCCGAGGCGCTGAAAAAGAAGTAGGTATTGTTACGGTGCAAAGCCCGGCACGGCCGCCCCGGCGCGTGTCCTGGCTTTGACCCTCTGAATTAAAATTTATCTTGACACAGCATGGCAATTTGGCTATATGGCCAAATATGACAAAGGAGGACGTTCCATGAAAAGTTCCATGAAGCCTCAGTATGAGGCGCGGGCCAAAATCATCAAGGCGATGGCTCACCCCAGCCGGTTGTTTATTATCGAAGAACTGAACAAAAACGAGCGCTGCGTCGGTGAACTGACGGAAATGGTCGGCGCGGACACGTCCACGGTCTCCAAACATTTGAGCGTACTGAAAAACGCCGGTCTGGTGACCGATGAAAAACGGGCCAATTCGATTTACTATGCGTTGCGCTGTCCCTGTATTATGAATTTTATCGGCTGCGTGGAAGATGTGCTGACCGCGAAAGCGGAAGATCACAAAAAAATTATGAAGTCATGCCGAAAATAGGGGGTTCAAGATGAAAATAGAAATTCTGGGTACGGGTTGCGCGAAGTGTCATAAGTTGGAAGAGATGGTCCGTGAAACCGTCAAGGCGGAAGGGATTTCCGCGGACATATCCAAGGTTGACGATATTAAAAAGATCATGAGGTACGGCGTGATGACAACGCCTGCTCTGGTCATTGACGGAAAAGTGAAGGTTGCCGGTAAACTTCCGTCATCTGAAGAAATCAAACAACTGCTGGGCGGTAAATGAAAGGATCAATCAAAATGGCTGAATGTTGCACCATACCTGATAACGACAAGCCCGATAAGCGAAAGTATATTCCCTTTCTACTGATACCGCTGGCGATTGTCATTTATGTTTTTTTGGATCCAGGGGTTGATTATCTTGTTTATAATATTTTGGGTTTGGATAAAACGACTCCTCTGACCAAGGCAATTCGATTTTTCCTTTACGATACTCCCAAAGTCATGATCCTGCTGACGGTCATCGTTTTTGTTGTGGGAATTATCCGCTCTTATTTTTCACCGGAAAAAACCAGAGAAGCGCTGGAAGGAAAACCGCTTTTTATCGGCAACATCATGGCCGCCACACTGGGTATCGTAACGCCCTTTTGCAGCTGTTCGGCCATTCCCCTTTTCATTGGTTTTGTGGAAAGCGGAATTCCCCTGGGCGTTACGTTTTCTTTTCTGGTCGCCGCTCCCATGATCAATGAAGTCGCGCTGGTTTTGCTCTTCGGACTTTTCGGCTGGCAGATGGCCCTGCTTTATGCCGCTACGGGGTTGCTGATTGCGATCGTTTCCGGCTGGGTGATCGGCAAGCTTAAAGTAGAGCGTTTCGTCGAAGAATGGGTCTATGAAATAAAAACCGGTGATTTTCAGATGGCGGAAGTAAAAGTCACTTTTCACGACAGAATCCAGGCGGGCTATACGGCTGTGGTGGATATTGTTTCCAAGGTCTGGATTTACATTGTGGCAGGCATCGCCGTTGGCGCTGCCGTTCACGGGTACGTGCCGGAAAATTTCATGGCCTCCTTCATGGGCAAAGACGCATGGTGGTCGGTTCCTTTGGCTGTCCTCATCGGCGTACCGCTCTATTCCAACGCAGCCGGTATTATCCCGATTCTTCAGGCATTGCTTGGAAAGGGCGCCGCTCTCGGTACCGCCCTGGCCTTCATGATGTCAACCATCGGCCTTTCACTGCCCGAAATGATTATATTGAAGAAAGTAATCAAACTGCCGCTCATCATTATTTTTGTCAGTGTCGTTGCCACAGGGATTATGATTGTAGGATTTCTATTTAACTGGATTTATTAGCAAAAAATGATCAAAGGGCGGCAGTCGGAAGGATGCTTTGAAAAAAGGTAGAGGGTTACATGAAAAAAAGAGTTTATTGGCGGGACAAAGAAAACGCACATCGGTTTTGACGATCCGTCCAAAGCCCAAGGGACGCAGGAAGAAGTCTTGCGCGAATTCCGCCGTGTCCGCGATGTGATTAAGGGGGAGTTTAACCACTTTTTTTCAGGCAGAGAAAATAATGAATTGAGGAGGGCTTTATGTCGGAACACGTAGGCAGCAAATTATCATTTTTGGACCGCTATCTGACCGTATGGATTTTTGCGGCGATGATTCTGGGAGTGGGGATGGGTTATTTTATCCCTGGTGTTGAAGCTTTCATTAATTCTTTTCAAGTTGGAACAACCAATATTCCCATTGCGGTTGGGCTTATTCTGATGATGTATCCGCCTTTTGCCAAGGTCAAGTATGAAGAGATGCCTCAGGTGTTCCGCAATGGAAAAGTTCTGGGACTTTCGCTTGTGCAAAACTGGGTCATCGGGCCGATTCTGATGTTTGCACTCGCCGTTATTTTTCTGCCGGATAAACCGGATTACATGGTGGGGCTCATCATGATAGGACTGGCACGTTGTATAGCAATGGTCATTGTTTGGAACGAACTCGCCCGCGGCAATACGGAATATGCGGCAGGTCTGGTTGCTTTCAACAGCATCTTTCAAGTGCTTTTTTACAGCGTTTTTGCCTGGTTTTTTATTACAGTCCTTCCACCCTATTTCGGATTTTCCGGAAGTGTCGTGGATGTCAGCATCCGCCAGATTGCTGAAAGCGTCTTTATTTATCTGGGTATTCCCTGCATTCTCGGCGCGCTTACCCGTCTGATTGGCATTAAACTTGTGGGAAAAGAAAAATATCATGCGCGGTTTGTGCCGTTGATCAGTCCGCTGACGCTGATTGCGCTTTTGTTCACCATTGTTGTAATGTTCAGCCTGAAAGGCAATCTGATCATTACGCTGCCGCTGGATGTGGTGCGAATCGCCATCCCGCTGCTGATCTATTTTGTGGTCATGTTTCTGGTGTCGTTTTATATGGGCAAAAAACTGGGTGCGGATTATTCCAAAACCACCACCCTGGCATTTACGGCGGCCAGTAATAACTTTGAACTGGCCATTGCCGTGGCCATCGCCGTCTTTGGCATCAACTCCGGCGCGGCGTTTGCCGCTGTCATCGGTCCGCTGGTGGAGGTTCCGGTGATGATCGGCCTGGTCACGGTGGCCTTGAAATTCAAAGAGAAATACTTTCATCAATAAATTATTTTCGGGGAGGTTAGTATTCCTATGCTTGAAATAAAAAAGTTGCCGTTACTTGTCGTCAGTGTTTTGGGTTACCTGGCTATCCTGTTGGCTTTTTCCGGTTCCGTCATGCCTGCCTATGGGCAGGATTCTGTCCGGGTAATTCCGTCACTGGGCAAAGGTCCCTATGAGGTTATGATGTTTGCCGATTACTTCTGTCCGCCCTGTCGGATGATTGATTCAAAAGCTGAACCGCTTTTTAAAGCATTGCTGGCCACCGGCAGAGTCAGGATCACCTTTGTCGATGTTCCCTTTTCGCGCGCGACGCCAACCTACGCCAAGTATTACCTCTATGCGGTAAATGCCAATTCTGACGCAGAGAGCGTTCTTCATGTACGCAAAGTACTTTTTGATGCGGCGCAGGTGAATCGTATCCAGACGGAAGACGCGCTGGTGGCGCATTTAAAAGATCGGAAAGTGTTGTGGAAAGCCATGAATGAAAAATCCATTTTTCCGTTTCTGAATGCCATGATTAAAGAACATAAGGTTGATTCAACACCCACTTGTGTTATCAAGTATTCCACAAAGGATGTGAAGCAGTTTGTCGGCAGCGACGAAATCTGGAACGGCTTGATGAAATTAAAAGCTCATCTGGCGACCGTGAAAAAGTAAAGCGATGCCGTGCTAGGCCGGGGATATTTGACGGCGGCAGGATTTTTCAGGATGAGAAATATATAGGTGATGATCGTGACAGCACAAAGCGTTACGTCAATCAGGGTGAAGGGTCATCTGGTCGGCATCGTCGGGTTGCAGGACGTTATGGAAGCGATGAAGGCCGGATACGGTGAGGAAAACGATGAGGTGATCGGGGTGGAAATGGTCAACCGACTTGCCCTTAAAAACTATATTCCGGACAGCGCACGGGAAAATTATTCCCGGGCTCTTGTTCGTGAATTTCGAATATTTCTCGGACAGCCCGTGTCCGAAGAAGTCCATCACGGACTGGAAGTTTTGATTTTAGGACCGGGTTGTGCTCAGTGCAGCCGTCTGGAAACGGATGTACGGGACATGATGGCCGAAATGAATCTGCCCGGCGAATTAATTCATGTTACCGATGTGCGGGAAATAGGCAAATACGGGTTAATGGGTATGCCGGCGCTGGTCATTAACAAAAAAGTTGTTTCCGTCGGAACGACGCCGGAAAAGAAGAAAATCCGGCGGTGGCTGGAAGAAGCCGGCTCAAATTCCGATCCAGCCTTAAAATGATGAATCTTGACCGTGCAAACGTGAATAAAATAAGATATTATGATAACACTAGTCCGGCAGCACCCGCAGACAGGCAATGGCCGGTTAGAGTGATGCTCAAGATTTTTGTAATCCAAGGAGTGCGGACATGAAGAAAACATACATATTAGCGCTTGATCAGGGCACAACCAGTTCCCGTGCCATCATTTATGATTATGAAGGACAAGTCGTCAAGGTTGCGCAGAAGGAGTTTACTCAGATTTACCCGAAGGCCGGCTGGGTGGAACATGATCCGATGGAGATATGGGGATCGCAAAGCGGCGTCGTCAGTGAAATTCTGGCCACGACCGGCATTGCGCCCGAAGAGATAGCCGCCATCGGGATTACCAATCAGCGCGAGACGACCGTTGTGTGGGAAAAACAAACGGGTAAGCCCGTTTATAATGCGATTGTCTGGCAGTGTCGGCGCACGGCGGCCATCTGCGATGACCTCAAAGCCCGCGGTCTGGAAAGATATATTCGGGAAAATACCGGTCTGGTGCTGGATGCCTATTTTTCGGCAACCAAAGTCAAATGGATTCTGGATCATGTGGAAGGCGCAAGGCAGAAGGCCTCGCAGGGCGAGCTGCTCTTCGGAAATATCGATACCTGGCTGATCTGGAACCTGACGCGGGGCAAGGTGCATGTCACCGACTACAGCAATGCTTCGCGCACCATGCTCTACAACATCAAAGATTTGAAATGGGATGAAAGAATATTAAAAGAACTGGATATTCCGATATCAATGCTGCCTGCCGTGAAACCGTCCAGTGAGGTTTACGGCCATACGGATGCCCGGGTATTCGGCGCGGAGATCCCCATAGCCGGCGATGCGGGCGATCAGCAGGCGGCCCTGTTCGGCCAGGCCTGTTATACGCCGGGGATGGTGAAGAATACATATGGCACCGGCTGTTTTATGCTGATGCTGACCGGAGAAAAGCTGGTTCATTCGGAAAACGGTCTTTTGACCACGATTGCCTGGGGTGTGAACAATAAAGTGGAATATGCTCTGGAAGGCAGTATTTTTATTGCCGGTGCGGCCGTCCAGTGGCTGCGTGACAGCCTGAAGGTCATTTATGACGCGAAAGACAGCGAATATTTCGCGACAAAGGTTGAAGATTCCCTGGGCGTGTATGTTGTTCCCGCTTTTGCGGGGCTGGGCGCTCCCTACTGGGATATGTATGCCCGTGGCGCTATTCTGGGGTTGACCCGTGGGACAACGAGAAACCACATCATTCGTGCGACGCTGGAATCCATTGCCTATCAGACACGGGATGTTCTGGAGCTGATGCGCAGCGAATGCGGCATTGACCTGCGTGAACTGCGTGTGGACGGTGGGGCCTGCGCCAATGATTTCCTCATGCAGTTCCAGTCGGATATTATGGGTGTGCCGGTCGAGCGGCCGGAGATTATCGAAACGACGGCTCTGGGCGCAGCCTATCTGGCCGGACTGGCCGTGGGTTTCTGGAAAGATGAATCCATGATCGCCGAGCGTCGGAAGGTCCATCGAAGATTCAAACCTAATATGAGTGATGATAAAAAAGAAAAGCTTTATGCCAAATGGAAAAAAGCCGTGCGCTGCAGTATGCATTGGGAGGAAGAGCAGGCATAAGGGTTCAGCGGTTCACCACCTGAAGGTGGCATGCGGTTCAGGGGTTCAATGGTTCACGGTTCAGGGTTAAGAGGAAGAATTTGGCTAGATGATTAAAACGGATGTGATCATAATCGGCGGCGGGTCTACCGGTTGCGGGATAGCCAGAGATCTGGCGTTGCGGGGCATTCCCCATTGCCTGATTGAAAAAGGCGACTTTGCCGCGGGAGCCACCGGCGCCTGCCACGGTCTTTTGCACAGCGGGGGGCGCTATGCGGTTTCCGATCCTATTGCCGCTAAGGAATGCTATGACGAAAATATCATCCTGCGTAAAATAGGGGAAAAATGCGTGGAGCAAACCGGCGGGCTTTTTGTGCGTCTGCCCGGTGATTCCAAACGGTACCGCGATTTATTCCTGAGAAAATGTGATGAAGTCGGCATTCCCACGGAAGTTCTGTCTTCCAGCAAAGCGCTCGAACTGGTGCCTAATCTCCATCCGGAGATTGAAGAAGCGATTAAAGTGCCGGATGCTTCCATTGATCCGTTCCGTTTGTGTATGCTCAATATAATGACCTCACAGTTGCACGATAACCTCATTCTGACGCGCCACAGGGTAAAGGAAATTATTAAATCGCATGGCCGCTGCATCGGGGTCAGGGCAGTTCATACGGTTACGGGTGAGATCAAAGAAATACATGGCAATATCCTTGTCAACGCTTCCGGCGCATGGAGCAATCTGGTCGCCTCGCTTGCCGGCTGCGAAGTGCCGATCACTTTGTCCAAAGGGTCGCTGGTGATCACCAATCACCGCTTAAGCGATATGGTGCTCAACCGGCTGCGGCCGTCTTCCGACGGTGATATTATCGTGCCGAACGAGGCGGTCTGTCTGGCCGGCACAACATCGTTTGCCGTGGCAGATCCGGATAAAATCAGTGTTCAGGCCGCGGAGGTCGATATTATTATCGGTGAAGCGGGCCGCATGGTGCCGCATTTCAACCAGACCCGCATTATCCGCGCATTTTCCGGCGTCCGGCCCCTGCTCAAGTCGGGGAAAATGGACAGCCGCGAGATATCCCGTGGTTTTCAGATTATCAACCATGAAAACGGCCTGTACAGTATTGTGGGAGGCAAACTGACGACTTATCGCCTGATGGCCGAAAAAATGGTGGATGTCATCATGGAAGCGTTTAATCTCAAAAAAGAATGTGAAACCGCAGAGAAACCACTGGATGGGCAGGAAGAACTCAGCGGTTATCCTCTCTCCAAACGTCTTGTGGATATGCAAAACATTATCTGCCAATGTGAACTGGTTACTAAAAATGACGTTGCCAGGACCATTACCCAAACCGGCACGAAGCATGTCGGCGACATTCAGCACCGGACACGCCTGGGCATGGGACCCTGTCAGGGGGGGTTCTGCACGTTTCGGGCTCTGGGAATGATGAATGACATGAGTGTTCTGACGCCCCAGGAGTCCATCCAGGGTGTGCGTGAATTTCTCCAGCGGCGGTTTCGCGGTATCCGCTCAGTTCTATGGGGGGATCAACTCCGCGAAGAGCAGCTCATTGAATATATTTACCTGGGTATTTTCGCCATGGAGAAAAAACCATGAGCGAGATGAAATTCGAGCACTGTATCCGTTGCACGATTTGTGTGGAAAATTGTCCCGTGTTTCGTGTGAACCCGGATTTTCCCGGACCGAAACAGGCGGGGCCGGACGCCCAGCGTTTCCGGTCGGACAGGGAAAAAGCCGGGGATGAGTGGGTCCTCCTGTGCAGTCAGTGCAAACGCTGTGAAATGGCCTGCCCCTGCGGCGTGGAACCTGCGNNGTGAAATGGCCTGCCCCTGCGGCGTCGAACCGGCTCAAATCATCCTGAATGCGCAACAGCGCTACGGGCGGGAACACACACATTCACCGGCGCACCTGCTGTTTGCCAACAACTATTATTTGAGTCTGCTCGGTTCTCTGTCTGCGCCGCTTGCCAACTGGATTGCCTCCCTGAAAGCCGGGAAAAAGATATTCAACGCCATGGGAATCAGCACCACGATTCCTTTCCCGAAATTTCGTTTCCGCACCTTGAGCCGGGAGAAAAAAAACCGCAGCCGAAGCCTCAGAAAGATTGCCCTTTTTTATGGTTGTTTTATTAATTTTTACCGCCCGGATATCGGCAGAAAAATGATCGATTTGCTCAGGGCATTTAATCTGGATGTTGTTTTGCCGCCTCAGTGGTGTTGCGGACTGCCCGCTCTGGGCAACGGGAATACTGCACTGGCCAGACATTTTGCTCTAAAAAATGCCGCGTCACTATCCAATTATATCGATGCCGGATACGATATTCTGTATTCATGCACATCGTGCGGTCTGTGTCTGCTCAATGACTATCAGAAAATCATGAAGATACCGCAGGCCAAAAAGATTGCCGAAAATACCTATGATATCCATGAGTACATTTTAAAACTCATGGATGACGGTTATATTCAACCGCAGTTTCAGGAAGTGAAACGCAAGCTGGCTTATCACATTCCCTGTCACCTCCGGGCGCTGGGTATCGGTTATCCGGCAGCGAAACTGATGGCGCTCATTCCCGGATTGGAATGTCACGTGCTGGATGACGCCTGCTGCGGTCTTTCCGGCAGCTATGGATTTAAAAAGAGTAATGAAAATACATCAATACAACTGGGCAGCATGGCGGTGTCACGGATTGGTAAGACGGGTGCGGATGTCATCGTTGCGGATTGCGGCTCCTGCCGCATGCAGTTGGCGGGCCTTTCCGGCATGCAGGCGTTTGACCCGGTGGAAATCATTTGTGAGTCACTGGGGATGAAAGACCGGAAAGCCGTCAATGCCGATAAACGCTAACGTCCAGCATGAAGCTGTGATAAGTTCACTTGACATCAAAAGAACACATTATGTAATTATGCCATAGCATCATTGAAGTTGATTATGTCAGCAGGATGATTTGCATATCCATTACATTGGTCCCGGTTGAGCCGGTTATCAGAAGTTCGCCCGTATTTTTAAAATACGAATAGGAATCGTTATGCTCCAAAGAGATTCCGGAGGAGCGGCCTTTGGCAATGGCCTTGCGGACGGTTTGTCCATCAACAATTGCACCTGCCGCATCAGTGGGCCCATCTGTCCCGTCAGTCCCCGCGGAAAGAAGGGTTATCCCTTCCTCACCGGCAATTGATTCGGCAAAGGCCAGAGCCAGCTCCGTGTTTCTCCCGCCAATTCCAGTTCCACGCACGGTTACCGTTGTCTCCCCGCCTGAAATCAAACAAATTTTTTTACCATCCGCCTTTCGTTTCCTGATATCTATGGCTTTTTGCGCCAGCCATCGCGCCACGTTCTGGGCTTCACCCTGAATTTCAGATGACCAGACGATTGCTTCGAAACCCAATTGGGTGGCCCTCCTGGCGGCAGCTTCTAGGGCTATTTTATTGCTTCCGATAATGATGTTTTCTACCCTTTCAAATACCGGATCCCCTTTTTTAGGCGTTTCTCTGATTTCTCCTTCTGAACCTTTTATTAATATTTCAGATACGGTATCCGGAATTTTATCCTGTAAACCGTACTTTTCAATCACATCAAGGGCATCCCGAAAGGTGCTGTCATCAGGCGACGTAGGTCCTGACGCAATAACATCCAGCGGGTCCCCGATAACATCGGATAAGATGAGCGATAAGACTTTTGCGGGGAAGGCAATTTCGGCAAACCGTCCTCCTTTTACAGCCGAGATGTGCTTTCTTACGGTATTGAGCTCGTTGATGTTTGCCCCGGCTTTCAGCAGCAATTCCGTCACCTGCTGTTTTTCGCCGAGATCGATGTTGTCACGGGGGGCAACCAGCAGAGCCGAACCGCCGCCGGATATCAGGCAAAGCACAAGGGTTTGACGAGCTCCGTCCTGGAGTAAATGGATTGCCTGTTTCGTTGCAGCCAAACCCCTTGCATCGGGAACCGGATGACCGGCTTCAAATATTTCGATATGACCGGCGAGAATGCCTGCCGAGTGGCCGTATTTCGTGATGACGATGCCTCGGGTGATCATGTCCCGGATAGAGCTTTCAGTAAGCGCCCTGGTCATGGTAAAGGCTGCTTTACCAAAACTGACCAGATAGAGTTTATGACAACGCTCCCGGGCATAGGTTGAAGATATGAATTCGCCATAGGCTTGAACTAATTTGTAGGGATCAACGGCCCCGAGCGCCACGTTGAAGATATCGACAGCCGTTTTCCGGGACCAATCTTTTTCCATTTTATTTTTCTCCGGAGAAGCTTCAAATCGGATTATACTTCAATCGGTTTGAAGATCAGTACGATGCCCATGACCACAAAGACCATGGTTTCCGCGGCCGGTCCCCAAAGCCTTCCGGTAACGGACATGACCATGCCCAGAGCAAAGGCTGCAACGAATGTCCCTTTGATGTTGCCGAGCCCTCCCACCAGAACAACGGCAAAACTCAATAGCAGAACCATCGAGCCCATGTAGGGATGAACCGATGTGATGGGCGCGTACAAAACACCACCGAGCGCGGCCAGACAGCTTCCGATGACAAAGATATAGGCAAAATACTTGTCAACGTTAATTCCCAGGCTCCTCACAGCATCCTTATCCTCCAGGGCCGCCGTGACAATTTTTCCCACCATAGTTTTTTTGAAGAAAATGGCCAGGCCGATAAAAATGATCACAGCGAGAGCAATGATGATCAGACGGTACAAAGGCAGCGTGATGCCCAGAAAAGCAACATCAATTCCGACCGGATCAGAAAGAGGAATCGGCGAGGATCCCCATATCCATTTAATGAGATCGACCCCGATGAGTACAACCGCGTATGTGGCAATGATGGCATAGTCAATGGACACGCCATAGAGCTTGCGCACCACAAATCTTTCAATAATGTAGCTGATCGGAATAATGGCCAGGACGGCCAGAAAAGCTCCCAGGATAAAGTTATTCCGTGCAACAGGCAGGAGCGTAATTAAAAGGTATGCGCCGATGGCGTAGATCAGGCCGTGGGCAAAGTTAACAATCCGCATGGTGCCGAAAGTGAGGGAAAGCCCGATACTGATGATATATAAAATTCCACCGATGGTTAATCCGTATGCAATGGTGTTGATCATGATATCCTCTCTTTCGGCTGATCCAGAATTTTTAATTTATCCACCACAAATCCCCAGATGCCGCTGCGGAAACGGAATACGCAGATCAGGAGCGCTATCCCGAGAAACATTTCCCACCGTGATATGTAGGATGCGAGATAATTGCTGATCGCCATGTAAATCACACCGCCGATGATCGCGCCGTAAAGGCTGCCGGACCCACCGATCAATGCGGCAAAGATCACTTCCACCGCGCGCGAAGGATCGATAAAACTGGGTGTGACATATCCGTAATTCAAAATCGACAGCGCCCCGGCAAACGCGGCAATCGTCGTGGAAATGATAAAGGTTATCCATTTGTAATTGAAGGTGTTGTATCCGAGAAACTTCACCCGTGTTTCATTCTCCTTGATGCTCTTGATCAGAATCCCATAGGGGGAGGATGTGAACTTTTTCAGCAGATAATAAGTAAGAAGCAGACACAGCAATGTAAAACCGAACATAACCGGTTTTTGCCCGAAGTCGAGAAAACCCATTTTGGAAAAGTAGACCGACATCCCGTCTTCGCCGCCCGTGTATTTGGAAAACGCCACCAGAACGAGAAAATATCCGACCTGATCGAAGGCGAGATTAATCAGCGCAAAACAGGCGCCGGTTGTCCGGACAATAATCGGCCCGAGGATAACCCCGATGAGTGCGCCGGCGCATATCCCGGCCAGGATGGCGAGCAGCGGATTTTGTGAAACATGCTCTGAAAAAAGAGTGATGGCATAAGCGCCTGTCCCGAGGTAGAGCATATGACCGAAGGAGAGCCTTCCCATAAACCCGTAGAGGATATTGAATCCAAGAACAAAGACGCAGAAGATCATAAAGTCGGTTGTGCGGTTGATTCCCAGAATGGGAAGCAGCGCCAGGAAACCGGCTCCGATCACAGCGATGTCGAGAAAACTTCTTCCGGCGTCTGTTTTGAACAGGCTCATCATTTTGTTATCTGTCTTCAATGTAAATACTCCTTAAAACAACACGGGGCGCTTCCCCTTTGCCATTTCTTTTTTATATCTCTCCTCTGCTTTCTCCCCCCCCATGCCAGCAGGGAAGAAAGTGAAGGGGGAAGGAGATTGGCCGTTTAAACAAGGCTCTTTAAAAATTCTTTGTAATTCATCACCGAACCGATTTTTGGGAAAATAAACTTCTCAACATAGTTTTGCTCTTCATCTGTATCCGTACCGGTACAGTCACCGATGACGACGACCCGGTATCCCTTATCATATCCGGATCTGGCCGTTGATTCCACACACCAGTTGGTATGAAAACCGACAATAACCAGCCATTCGATCATGTTGACCCTTAAGGTATAATCCAGCGCCGTGGACCAGAAAGCATCCAGTGTCTTTTTGCCTCTCAAAATGATGTCCCCTTTTTTCGGAGTCAGTTCGGGGATGATCTCGGGTCCCGGAGTGCCTTTGACCCACGCGCCTTTTACAGGCTTGCCGTCAATTTTCCAGCCTGTCGGCATATCAATTTCAAGACCCCTCAGACCGC
>DFZJ01000201.1:0-9944 GCA_002382045.1 Syntrophaceae bacterium UBA4059 | reverse complement strand
TTTTTCTCCTTTTTTGTTTATGGTTTTGCTTTTTACTGCGGCCCGTTTTTTTGCCGATGTCCTTATTTATAAACATTGCTCCAATTGTATTTTGTTGTTCATCTGCGCTTTGTCCGTCACTTCCTGGACGATCTTTCCTTCTTTCATCATGTAAACCTTGTCGGCAAGCATTCCCACCACCGAGAGATTCTGTTCCACAATCAGCATGGACACCTTTCCTTTCATGGAGGAAAGCACATTTAAAATGTCGTTAATCGTCCCGGCGGCAAGCCCTTCCGTCGGCTCGTCGATCAGCAGTAGCTTCGGGTCTCCGATCAGCGCGCGACCGATGAGCAATATCTGC
The DNA here is from genome assembly GCA_002382045.1 of Syntrophaceae bacterium UBA4059. Lineage (GTDB taxonomy): Bacteria > Desulfobacterota > Syntrophia > Syntrophales > Smithellaceae > UBA8904. Next base: position 9,601 of record DFZJ01000201.1, on the reverse strand, counting down.
CGCTGGCCGCCGCTCAGGGTCCCCGCCCGCAGGTTAAGAAATTTTTCGATTTTCGGATAAATACTGACAACCCTGCCGATGGCATCCGCGATGCTGACCTTAACCGGATAGGCGGCAATCTCCAGATTTTCTTTCACGGTCAACTGCGAGAAGACCCGTTTATCCTGGAAGACATACCTTATCCCGGACAGAGCGATTTTTTCCGCGGGAAGCTCCATGATGCTCTTGCCGTCGAATGTAATGGATCCCGTAGACGGCTTGAGAAAACCGGCAATCGATTTCAACAGGGTTGTTTTGCCCGCGCCGTTTCTTCCGGCGATAAAAACCATTTCACCCGAATTAACTTCCAGTGATATGTCGTGGAGCACTTTGGCATGACCGTAGGAGGCATCGATATTTGTTACACTGAGCATGTCAATCCCTCCTCTTTACCCCAGTACACTTCACGCACCAAGGGGTCGCATAACACCTCGGATGGCGGGCCTTCGGCAATCAGTTTTCCTTCGTGCATGACGCATAGCCGTTCGACAAGGTCGATGATATGGGATATCTTATGCTCGATGATCACAAAGGAGAATTTCTTTTTCACTTCGGCGATGATCCGGGACACCTCACAGATTTCCATATCGCTCAGTCCCGCAAACGGTTCGTCGAGCAACAGGATCTTAGGATTCAGAGAAAGCGCGACCGCAAGCTCCAATTTACGTTTGTCCCCATAGGAGAGTTCGGCCGTCATAATATCCGCTTTGTTTTCTATCCCCATCAGTTTCAGGGCGTCCAAACATCTTGCTTCCATTTGATGATGATGGGCATCGCTGAAGAAAAATTTCCCTCTGGACTCCTGGTTGCCGCTGATACGATGGGTCGATAAAATAAGGTTATCAATGACCGGAAGGGTATCAAAAACGGAAACCAACTGGAACGTCCGGACAATCCCCATCATAACCCTTTTGTGCGGCGGGACGGCGGTGATATCCCTCCCGAAGAAAAAGATCTTTCCTCGCGTGGGAAAAAAAAGGCCGGTGAGCAGGTTGAAGAAAGTGGTTTTCCCCGCGCCGTTGGGTCCGATAACCCCGATGGCTTCCCCTTCTTTCATGGTAAAGTTTACGGAATCGACGGCCACCAGGCCATTGAAGTTGATCGTCGCCCCTTTTGTTTCAATGATCGGTTGTTCTTGCGTCATCTCTCACCACATTTTTGAGGGGCGGGATTCCGCCCCTCTTTTTGATAATGCTTAATATCCCAGCGCAGACAGGGGCGGGAGATAGTCTTCACCCGAGTATGCGCCGATGATCTTGACCAGATCCCACTTTTTGTCTTTTCGTTCGCTTGCGCCTTTACCGATCACCACGTAGGCCCCGTATTTGAAGACAGGCTGATGGTCCACTCTCCAGACGCCTTCACCCTTCATGGATTTGAATTTGGGGCTGGCCATCAATGCTTTGGCCATGGCTTTGCCGTCCACGGATTTTGCCAGTTCCATCGCCCGGACCGCTTCCATAACGCCTTCATAGGCCATTGCGGAATAAGGATCGGGCGGATATTTGTATTCCTGTTGGAATTTCTTGGCGAAAGCATCCGATGCCTTGACAATCGCGGCATCCTGGAAACCCTTCATGTTATAGTACCAGGACATTAGAGAATAAACGCCTTCCATGGCTTCCGGCGGTACGCCGCTGCCGAAAGAGTTGGTCATCCAGTCGAACCAGATNNACACCCCAGTGGGCCAGCATGACGATCTGAGGTTTTTTCTCTTTGATTTTTGTCAGATAAGATGTGTAGTCGGTGGTTCCAACCGGCGATTCCACATATTCAACTTTGACGCCTCTTTTTTCAAATGCCGCTTTGGCGCCCGCCCACTGGTCGCGCCCGAAAGCATAAGCCGGACCGAAGAAGATGATATTTTTGTAGCCCAGTTTGTCGACAATGTAGGAAGCCCCGGCGTAACCGATGGAGTAAGCGCATCCATGGATGGAAAAAGTTGTCTCGGCCATTTCGTTCTTATCAAACATATTGATGGCCACAACATTGACGGGGAAATACGCAACACCGCTCTTTTTCACTTCTTTATTGAGTGCCGCTGAAATCGGAGCGAAGGTCTGGCCGACGATGACATTGACTTTGTTTTCGTCAACCATTTCCCGATACCGGCGAATGGCGATATCCGGCTTGGATTCATCGTCCTTTACAAATACTTCGATGGGGACCCTTTTGGCGCCGAATTTTACGCCGCCTGCGGCATTGATCTCTTTGATGGCTAATTTTGCGCCGTCCAACTGCACCGGTCCGATGGGGGACGCGGCCCCCGTTAATCCGAACATCAGTCCCATTTTCACTTTTTCCGGCGGCGCCGCCTGAGCTCCGGGAACAAACAGCGGCCCTGAGAAAAACGAAAGCACCATAATGGCTACGGCGAACATTCCTGCTTTTTTGTACATGGTCTACCTCCTTTAGTTAAATAAGTTTTATCCTCATGACAAGTTTCTGCTGCCTTTCGGCGCCTCCTTCCATTCATCGGTCTCCATACTGCTTTGAATCTGAGCGATCATTTGGTGGTTGTGCTTGCGAAATGCAGCGTCGGCTTTATCAGGATTTTTTTCCTGGAATGCTTCCAGAATCTCGACATGGTCATGATACAAGCTCGAAAGGATGGGGGTGATGTGCATGGTGATGGGTCTCATTTTATTTTTAATGGTCTCAAGCATTTCCTGCAAGGTGCGATTGCCGCTTGCTTCATAGACCATTGCATGAAAATCGTAATCCAGCCGGGAGTAGCTGACCAAATCCTCCTTCTGGACGACTTTATATTGCTGATCGAGACACTTCTTCATCTTGTCGATGGTTTTGTCATCGATATGCGGAATAGCCAGACGCGCCGCAAGCCCTTCCAGTGCTTCCCGGACGGTATAGAGCTCGATGGCCTGTACGGGTGTCAGTGCGGACATGAAGACCCCGCGGTTGGGAATGTTCTCCAGAAGGTCTTCCTGGACAAGTCGATGGACTGCTTCCCAGACCGGCGTTCTGCTGGCTCCGACTTCCTTTGCAATCTGCTCGACATTGATACGCGTACCCGGGTTGAAACGATAGTCCGCGATCATTCCCTTGAGGATTGTATATACCTGACTGCTTAGTCTGTCTCTGCTAACCTTCATCACCATGGACTGCATTTTAATAAAATGAATCTTATTTGTCAATTAATTTCATTAAGAATATTTCATATTTCATGAAATTTTAATTATTTTAAATATATTCAATATATTACACTTTAAATTGCTTCATTATATTCCCGAAAATAGTACAAAAGGGAGAGAAGCACGGTGAGCTCAGAGTAACCGTCTTCCCTACTTGAACGCTAAGATTTAGAGACCCATTTACGCTAAGATGGTTTGAACCAGGTTATGCACAGAGATCCAGCCGAATGCATGGAACATCATTGAACCGGCTGAATTCTGGTGTGTAACCGGATATTTTAAGAAGGTTATCGGGCAGCTCCGCGAAGAATACCCTCAGTTGCATAAGGATACCGATTGGCGGATTCTCCTGAAGCCTTTCCTGATTGAACCGATTATCGGCGACGAACGATGATAAAAAGAAAAGCTGTCAGAAATATGGAAGAATCTGCTTGCTTACTGTTAATTGGATACACTGGCCATGGGTTAAAATAAGACAGCCGGAGCAGTCATATAGCCGCTCCGGCTGTCTTCTATTCAAAATCCGCTGAAAATATTATTTCTTTTTTGCGGTCTTCTTGACAACAGGTTTTTTAGCGGCTGCTTTTTTTGGCGTGGCTTTCTTCACTGCAACTTTTTTTGCCACCGCCTTTTTTTGGGCGGTTTTCTTTGCCACAGCCTTTTTAACCGGTTTCTTCGCGGTGACTTTTTTAGGCGCTGCTTTTTTGGCAACTGGTTTAACAGCGGGCTTGGTTTTAGCCGTCTTTACCGCAACACTTACAGCCTTTTTCACGGCTTTGGCGGTTTTAACCATCGCTTTCGCCTTGGCCATAACTTTTCCCGCGGCTTGGGCAACGGCCTTTTTAACCGGTGCTGCATTGTTCAACGCCGCCTGCGCTGCGGCCAGACGGGCGATGGGCACCCGGAAGGGCGAGCAGCTGACATAATTTAAGCCGGTCAGATGGCAGAATTCGATCGAACTTGGGTCTCCGCCGTGTTCGCCGCAGATACCGACCTTCAGTTTCGGATTGACGCCCCGGCCTTTTGCCACGGCCATCTGGACCAGCTGGCCGACACCGCCGCGATCAAGGACGCGGAACGGATCGACCGGCAGGATTTTCTTCTCGACGTATTCGGGCAGGAATTTACCCGCGTCGTCGCGACTGTAGCCGAAAGTCATCTGGGTCAGGTCATTGGTGCCGAAGGAGAAGAAAGCCGCTTCGGTTGCGATTTCATCGGCGGTGACGGCAGCGCGCGGCACTTCAATCATGGTGCCCACGGAGTAATCGACTTTCACGCCTGTTTCTTCCATGACCTTTTCTGCGGTGGCGACGATGATTTTCTTTTGTGAAGCAAGTTCATTCACTGTGCCGACGAGCGGTACCATGACTTCGGGACGCGCATCGATTCCTTCTTTCGTCAACTGACAGGCCGCTTCGAAAACCGCGCGCGCCTGCATTTCGGTGATTTCAGGATATGAAATGCCCAGGCGGCAACCACGGTGGCCCAGCATGGGGTTGAATTCATGCAGGGAGTCTACTTTGGCCTTGACGGCTTCCACGGAAATGCCCAGCTCCCCGGCCATTTCTTTCTGACTTTCGGCCTCGTGCGGGACAAATTCATGCAGCGGCGGATCAAGCAGACGGATGGTGACGCCGTAACCTTCCATGGCTTTCAAAATGCCGTAGAAGTCTTCACGCTGCATCGGCAGCAGTTTGGCCAGGGCTTTCTTGCGGCCGTCAAGGTTGTCGGCCAGAATCATTTCACGCACGGCCTTGATGCGGTCGCCTTCAAAGAACATATGTTCTGTGCGGCAAAGGCCGATGCCCTGAGCGCCGAAGTTGCGGGCGACGGCGGCGTCATGCGGCGTGTCGGCGTTGGTGCGGATACCCAGTTTTTTGGCTTCGTCGGCCCATTGCATGATGATGCCGAAATTGCCGGACAGTTCTGCTGCGATGGTTTTGACTTCGCCCAGCATGACTTCGCCTGTGGAGCCGTCCAGGGAGATGTAATCGCCTTCTTTAATCACATTTCCGTTGACCTTAATGGTTTTCTGCGCGTAGCTGATTTCCAGATCGCCGCAGCCGGAGACACAGCATTTGCCCATGCCGCGCGCGACAACCGCCGCATGCGAGGTCATGCCGCCGCGCTGGGTCAGAATGCCCTGTGCCGCGCTCATGCCTTTGAGGTCTTCAGGCGAGGTTTCGATGCGCACGAGAACGACTTTCTCGCCGCGTTTGTTCCAGTCATCCGCGTCATCCGCGTTGAAGACAACCCGGCCGGTTCCGGCGCCGGGCGAGGCGGGTAATCCCTTGGTAATGACATTGCGGGCTGCTGCGGGATCAAAGGTCGGATGGAGCAGCTGATCGAGTGATGAAGGATCGATGCGCAGGAGCGCCGTTTTTTTGTCGATCAATTTTTCGCCCACCATATCGACCGCGATGGTGACGGCGGCAGCGGCCGTGCGTTTGCCGGTGCGGGTCTGGAGCATCCAGAGTTTCTGATCCTGGATGGTGAATTCGATATCCTGCATTTCCTTGTAGTGATGTTCGAGCTTCGTGTAAGTATTGACCAGATCTTTGTACGCGGCCGGCATATATTCTTCAAGAGAAGGAAATTTTGCGGCGCGATCTTCTTCGGTAACATTGTTGTCTTTGGCCCAGCGCCGCGATCCTTCCACCGTGACCTGTTGAGGTGTGCGGATGCCGGCGACGACATCTTCGCCCTGCGCGTTGATGAGGTATTCGCCGTAGAACAGGTTTTCACCCGTAGCCGGATCTCGCGTAAAAGCAACGCCGGTGGCGCAGTTTTCACCGCGGTTGCCGAAGACCATGGCCTGAACGTTGACGGCGGTGCCCCACTTGTCGTCAAAGCCGTTCATCTTGCGGTAGAGGACGGCGCGCGGCGTGTTCCAGGACATAAACACCGCTCCGATGGCGCCCCAGAGCTGTTCTTTGGGATCCGTCGGGAATTCCTTGCCCAGCTTTTCCACGATGAGCTTTTTGAAGCGGGCGACCAGTTCTTTTAAATTATCAACGGACATATCCAGGTCGGCCTTGATGCCTTTCTCCGCCTTGAGTCTGTCCATGACTTCTTCAAACGGATCATGGGCATCCTTGTCTTCCGGTTTCAGACCCATGACAACGTCGCCGTACATCTGGACGAAACGGCGGTAAGAATCCCAGCCGAATCGCTCATTGCCGGATATGCGGATGATGCCGAGGACGGTTTCATCGTTGAGTCCGAGGTTTAAGACGGTGTCCATCATGCCCGGCATGGAAACACGGGCGCCTGAACGGACGGATAACAGAAGAGGATTGTCGGGATTGCCGAAGGTTGCCCCCATGGTTTTTTCGACTTTCTTTAACGCCGTTTCCACTTCTTTTTCCAGGCCTGCGGGCATTTGCTTGTTATTTTTATAGAAATCGACGCAGACTTCGGTTGTGATTGTGAACCCCGCAGGTACCGGAATTCCCAGGGACGACATTTCGGCCAGGTTTGCTCCTTTGCCGCCGAGAAGGTTTTTCATGTTGGCGCTGCCTTCATTGATGCCCTTCCCGAATGTGTAAACACGTTTTGCCATATTCATATCTCCTTTAGAAAGAATTTCTTTGAGTTTGAAACAAATCAATCGCTGAGTTTAATAATTGAAATACCGGATGCTGTAAAGTATTTTTTCGACTCAAAAGTAAAAACCCCCGCCAGGGTGGGACGGGGGCTTTTACTGCTGGAACTATATGGAGGGAAGGGTTTAGCTGAACATGGTTTTCAGCGCATCGACCACCGGCGCCGTGAAAAGAGCAATCAGAATCGTATAAAGAGCAAAAGTACCAATGGCTTCGCTTAAATAGAGCTTATCGTATTTGCGTTTCAAAGAAACAATGATGAGTCCGCCGACAACCAGACATCCAAAATGGAAGAAGGGGAAAGCGGCATCTCCGGCAGCGCTGAACTGGGCAAAGCTGAAAGTTGCCGTGGTCAGAACAATAAAACCAACTAAAAGAGCTGTCTGCATAATTTTTTTCATAATCAAATCCTCCTTAAATCCTGTAAAGTCTGTTTGCTATCTTTGTGCTATCTTTGATGGCAATATAATGAAATAAATATGCCAGATGTTAAACAAGCCATAAATATTTTATAAGATATTAGTATTATTGAGATAATATGTATGATCCTGCTGCCTTTTTCCGAGTGGCGTTATCCGAAAACGTTGTTTCATTGAAAGAAACGTTCAATACGGATCAAAAAACGAATAAAACATTTAACATCGGCTTGCGTGGAATTGATTGTTTTACGTGCAATTGGTCGAGGCTTTACCATTAATGGGCATTGTGCTACAAGCGAAACATCATGAAAGAGAAGACTGTTCGAAAAAAGATTCCCTTCCGGCATAAGCATACGTTATCCGAGCGAAAATCAAGACGTCCGGAGTCGTTTTCTTTTATGAAACCGGAGATTGCCCCGCCGCTGCGGAGTGTTCTGGCACAGATCGGCAAGCCGAGGGCCGCGCCTTTTGTGCCGGATGAATTTCAGGTTCGGGCGCTTTCCGCCATCAGGGAAAATGATTGTCTGGTGATTGCCCCGACCGGTTCCGGTAAAACCTGGATTGCGCGCGAAGCCATTTTATCCGTCATGGAAAAAGGCGGTCGCGCCTGGTATGCCTCGCCGCTCAAGGCTCTGTCCAATTCCAAATGGGTGGAGTTCGGCCTGCATTTCGATCCCGAAAATGTCGGCATTATCACCGGCGATACGAAGGAAAACACCGAAGCGCCGATCATTGTCGGTACAACGGAAATTCTGCGCAATCAACTTTACGATGTCATGCATCAGGGACTGGATCTGGATTGCGATCTGGTCATTCTGGATGAAGCGCATTTTCTGGGCGACGTTGACCGCGGTGTCGTCTGGGAAGAAATTATGATTTACCTGCCGGTGCGGGTGAATCTGCTGTTGCTTTCGGCCACCATCGGCAACGGCGATGAAATTGCGTCCTGGCTTTCATCCATCCGCAACAAAACCTGTACAGTCATCCGCGAGGAAAAACGTCCCGTGCCGCTTTATCCGTTATTTATGCATCCGTCCGGCTGCCTGCATCCTTTTCTGGACGGTAAAAAAGCCGGGCACGCGGTTTGTGAGTTTTTGAAAAAAGAAGAATTCAGGCACCTGGGAAGCCGCCGCCCGCCGGATTACGCGGGCATCATCCGGGTGCTGGAGCATTTCAACCTTCTGCCGGCCATCTTTTTTTTGAAATCACGCGCGGAATGCGACGCGGCGCTTTCCTGCCGGTCGGGGCTGACGCCTCTGAAAGAGAACGACGCGTTTAACGATGATTTATACGATCTGCTGGAGCGATTTCCGAGCCTGGGCTCTCACCGTCAGATCAAGGCACTGAGAGGTGCGGGGCTGGCCGCGCATCACGGCGGACAGTTGCCGGCCTGGAAGCTGCTGGTGGAGGAAATGATGAACCGGGGACGCCTGCGGGTGATCTTTGCCACCTCCACCATTGCCGCAGGTGTGAATTTTCCCGCGCGAACCATTGTGCTTTTTAATTCCGACCAGTTCAACGGACATGACTTTGCGGCGCTTTCGGCAACGGAGTTTCGCCAGATGACGGGAAGGGCGGGAAGGCGCGGTCAGGACAACATCGGTTTTATGCTGGCGATCACCGGCCGGTTTATGGATCTGGGGCATATCAAAAAAATGCTGTCCGCTCCGCCGGAAGATATTTTCAGCCAGCTGAAAAATGACTTTGCGATGGTTCTTAATCTTTTATTGTCACAGACGCCTGCCGATGTAAAAAAGATATTTGAAAGATCCTTCGCGGCCTGGCAGCAAAACAAAACCGAAAATCATGGAGCGTCCGCCGCCGATGTGTTGTGGCAGGATTTTTCCCTTCATCTTAAATTCCTGTGTGAAGAAGGGTTTGTCGATGCTGCAGGAAAGCTTACCGACGATGGTCACTGGGCATCGCGTCTGAGGCTGGACCATCCGCTTCTGGTTGCCGAGTGTCTGCGCAAAGACGGTTTCCCTATGGACAATGAAAAGCTGCTGGCAGCGGCCGTTGCGGTATTTGCTTATGACCGGGACGATGATATCCAAATGGTCACCAAAGAACTGCCGCATAAACTGACGGCCGTGCTGCGCAAAATGCTGCTGGTTGTCCGGCCGCTCTCCAGGCGGCTTACGGAGGCGGGCTTTACCGGCGCCAAACTGTTTGCCTCGGCCGGGGTAGCGATGTATTACTGGGCGCAGGGAAGGGACTGGGATTTGATGATCAGGATGACCGGCATTGCCGAGGGCGACATGGCTTCATTGATCCTGCGCACGGCGGATAATCTGCGGCAGATCGCTTCGCTCAGAGATACACATCCGGAAATAGCGGAATGCGCGGTTCGGGCAAGGGAGGCGATACTGCGCGAACCGGTGTTGTT
>DFZJ01000183.1:39553-41984 GCA_002382045.1 Syntrophaceae bacterium UBA4059 | reverse complement strand
GCCCGCTATAATTTCCTGATGCGCCGCTCGGACAGCCATCTGGATTTCGATCTGGAAGTCGCCAAAAAGCAATCCAATGAAAATCCGGTTTTCTATGTCCAGTACGCGCATGCCCGAATCTGCAGTATTATCCGGATGGCGGTTGAACGGGGCATGGCATTGCCCGCTTATGGGAATATTAATCCATCACTTCTGATCGAACCGGAAGAAAGAACTTTAATTAAAATGATGGCGCGTTATCCCGAAATGCTGGAAGGCGCGGCAAAGTCACTGGAGGTTCATCGCATTACGTTCTATCTGAACGAACTGGCGGGTGTCTTTCACAGTTACTACAATAAGAATAAAGTCGTGACGGAAGATGCGGCGCTTTCGGCCGCGCGCCTGGTTCTGATTGATGCGGTGCGTATTGTGCTGGCGAACGCGCTGGGTATCCTGGGCGTCAATGCGCCGGAGAAAATGTGAGAGGCAGGAAATGGGTCCCGGTAATATTAAAAAATTTGAACTGAAGCTTGGGAAAACAAGTTTGTTTATTGTTGTCGGCGGAATGACTGTCCTGTTGTGCCTTTCATTTGTCCTGGGGGTCGAGGTCGGTAAAAACATCGATACCTATCCTGAAAAGATTTCTTCCATGCCGCAACAGGTTCTGGCTTTGTTCTGGCGGCCGGCCAAGGTCGCGAGCGGGCAAAAAAACCTGGAGAGCAAGGAAACTCAGCCTGATAAAAGCAACATGGATTTGACATTTCATAATGCCCTGACCAGTCCGAAGACGCCGTCGATGCAGCCAATGCCAGTTACGGAAAAAAAGCCGGATGTAACGGATCAAAAAGTCATGCCGCAAACAATGCCGGCGCCATCACCCGCAAATAAGAAAACGGTTTCATCAGAAGAAGACATTATAGGACAAAAAATTCTGGACAAAGAAAAATCGCTGGAAGAAAGCAAATCTAAAAATAACGAGGTTTCAACTGTTGCACCTCAGGCTAAGGCTTTGTTTTATATCCAGGCGGCGTCTCTCAAAGACAAGGCCAAAGCCTATCAGATTCATAAAACAATAGACGCGCTGGGGTATCCATCAAAGGTTTTGAAGATGGACATTAAAGACAGGGGAATATGGTATCGCGTGCTTGCCACGGGATTTGAGACAAGGGCGCAGGCGCAGACTGCCGCGGACAGGATTTCCAAAAAGATCAAGGTAAAGTGCATCATCCGGACCGTCGGTTCGAATGCGGAAAAGAAAGAATAAAAAGGTTTAGATTATGTTTGAAAGCTTAGCGGAAAAACTCGAAGGTATTTTTAAGAAGCTCAAGGGCCGTGGCGTCCTCAATGAAGAGAGTGTCAACGCCGCGCTCAAGGAAATCCGGATGGCGCTTCTGGAAGCGGATGTGAACTTCAAGGTCGTCAAGGATTTCATGGAAGATGTGCGGCTGCGGGCCATCGGCAAAGAAGTGCTGGAGAGCATTACGCCCGGACAACAGGTGGTCAAGATCGTCCATGACCGTCTGGTCGAACTGATGGGGAGCACCAGCGCTAACATCAAATTCGGATCGCGGATTCCCGCCCCGATCATGCTGGTCGGCTTGCAGGGTTGTGGAAAAACAACCACAGCCGCCAAACTGGCGCGACTTCTGTCCAAAGAAAAAAAGGTTTATCTGGTGTCCGCTGACGTTTATCGACCGGCGGCGATGGAGCAACTGGCTGTTTTGGGTAAACAGATTAAGGCGGGGGTGTTCGATGCCGGCGTTCTCCGCGATCCTGTGCAAATATGTGTTGAAGCGGTGGAGCAAGCCAAAAGGGAAGGTTACGAGGTGGTGATCATTGATACCGCCGGGCGACTGCATATTGATGATCTGCTGATGGAAGAGCTTCGACGGATAAAGGAAAAGGTTAATCCGGCGGAAATTCTTTACGTGGCGGACGCCATGACCGGTCAGGACGCCGTTAATGTCGGCTTAAAATTTAATGAATTGATTGGCATCGACGGCGTGATCATGACCAAGATGGACGGTGACGCCCGCGGCGGTGCGGCCCTTTCCCTGAAAGCCGTTGTCGGTAAGCCCCTCAAGTTTGTCGGGGTTGGTGAAAAAATTGACGCGATGGAGGTATTTCATCCGGAGCGGATGGCATCCCGGATTCTGGGAATGGGGGATATTTTGTCGCTGGTGGAAAAAGCCCAGGCTACCATCGATGAAAAATCCGCACGGGAGATGGAACAGAGCCTGCGCAAAGGCGATTTTACGCTGGACGATTTCCGCAATCAGCTCCGGCAAATCAAAAAAATGGGTTCCGTGAAGGATATGGTGGGGATGATCCCCGGGATGAGCAAAATTAAAGCGCTCAAGGGTGTTGAACCGGATGAAAAGGAACTGGTGAAAACGGCCGCGATTATTGATTCCATGACCAAAAAAGAGCGTAATAACTATCTGATCATTGA
>DFZJ01000183.1:16626-39536 GCA_002382045.1 Syntrophaceae bacterium UBA4059 | reverse complement strand
TGATGAGGAATTTTCCCTTTTAAAAGCAAATAAACTATGATAGAAAAAATGTATCACTATTTATTTTGAAGGAGGTTTCAAGTAAAACTAAATGGCAGTTAAAATCAGACTAACTCGTATGGGTGCTAAGGGCAAACCATCTTATCGTATTGTGGCAGCGGATAAAGAATATCCCCGTGATGGAAAATTTCTAGAAATATTAGGGAATTATGATCCCAAAAAGAATCCCGCGGAAATAACATTAAAAGAAGATCGTGTTCGAGACTGGTTGTCCAAAGGGGCTAAACCGACGCTGACCGTTTCTCATTTATTGAAAACAAAAGGCATTGAAGCCAGCTTTAAATAACCAAGCTGTTGCGTTATTTGTAAAGGGATGAGACGGGATTTAAAGCCTCACATCATTAAATTATACAAGCAGTGCGAATATTGAAACGAATTTTCCAGATGCGTTAACCAAAACCAGTGGAGGTGCTGACGATGAAGGAATTGATTAAGTATATCTCTCAAGCTTTAGTTGATAATCCCGACAAAGTGGAAGTTACTGAAGTCATCGGTGAGCAGACGTCCGTCATTGAGTTGCGTGTAGCCAAGGAAGATTTGGGAAAAGTAATCGGGAAGCAGGGAAGAACCGCCAAAGCCATCCGCACCATTTTGAGCGCCACGTCCGCCAAGGTGCATAAACGCGCGGTTCTGGAAATTATTGAATAAGTGATGGATCTTTTTGTTTTGGGGAAGATCGTCAAAACGCATGGTCTTCGCGGCTGTCTTAAAGTTCTGTCTTTTTTGGAATCACAAAATATCTTGGACGGGCTTGATTTTGTTTATCTGGAATCAAGTTCCGGCCAGAAAAGCCGTCATAAGATTAAAAAGCTGAATCCTTCCGGTAAGTTTTTCTTTCTTGAATTGAATGGTGTTGACAATGTGGAAGCGGCTCAGGCGCTTGTGGGATCCCAATTGTTATTTCCACGGGATTTACTTGAAGTTCTGCCCGAAGATGAATATTATTGGCAGGATATTATTGGCCTTGACGCCTACACAACGGAAGGTCGCCATCTGGGCAGGATAGAATCAATATTTCCGACAGGGAGCAACGATGTTTATGTCTGCCGGGGCGACGATGGGGAAATTCTCATTCCGGCCATTGCCGATGCCATCGTACGGATAGACCTTGATGGACGCAGAATGACCGTAAAACTGCTGGAAGGCCTTTAGCCGTGATGCGATTTGATATTTTGTCTGTTTTCCCGGAAATGTTGCATTCCCCCCTCCAATTCAGTCTTTTGAAAAAAGCTCAGGAAAAGGGGCTGATCGAAATCGGCCTGCATGATATTCGCGATTGGGCGGAAGATAAGCATCACATGACCGATGATGCTCCCTATGGCGGTGGATGCGGGATGGTCATGAAAGTTGAACCGGTGGAAAGAGCGCTGGCGGCGGTGAAGCGCACGGATGTTCAACCGCTGGTGGTTTTGATGACCCCCCAAGGTGAAAAGTTCAGTCAAAAAATGGCTGCCGAGCTTGCCGAAAAAGAACACCTCATTATCATTTGCGGGCGCTATGAAGGGTTTGATGAGAGAATCAGACAACATCTGGCGGATCGGGAAATATCCATTGGTGACTATATTTTAACCGGAGGCGAACTTTCCGCACTGGTGGTCGTCGATGCAGTCTCCAGACTGATTCCCGGCGTCTTGGGAAACGATGCGTCCGCGACGACAGAATCTTTTTCAGGAGGACTTCTGGAATATCCGCAATATACAAGGCCTGCCGAATATAAAGGATGGGGCGTTCCCGATGTGCTGGTTTCCGGAAATCACGCGCAAATTGATCAATGGCGAAGGACCGAATCGCTCAAAAGAACCTGGCTTCGCAGGCCGGATTTGCTGGAAAAAATTGAGCTGTCCAGTGATGATGAAAAAAATCTGAAAAAAATAAAGCTGAATCAGATATAAAATCTTGATTCTCAGATGGGTTTGAGGTATTTAGATCAACTTTTTTTATCGGGGGGAACCGGTTGCTGATAAAAGATCCGTTCCCAAAGTGAATATGCTTTATATCGCTCTTTTACATTATCCGGTGATGAATAAAGAAGGCAAAACCGTTGCCACAGCGGTTGCCAACATGGATCTTCACGACATTGCCCGAACGGCGAAAACATTCGGGGTGGAGAGATTTTATGTGATTAATCCGATAGAGGCTCAGCGCCTTTTGGCAGAACAAATTACGATCCACTGGCGGGAAGGTTATGGCGCAGGCTTTAATCCGTCCAGAAAAGACGCTTTTGAAAAGGTGAGCATCAAATCCGATCTGGATGAAGTGCTTGCGGAAATTTCAACAGTGAACGGGTGCAAACCACAAATCATTGTTACGGGAGCTAACTTTCAGGGGGAATTATTAACCTGTGTTAACCTGAGGGAAGTCCTTAAAATTAATCGTTTGCCTTATCTTTTAATTTTTGGTACAGGTTCCGGCATTGCACGGGAAGTCATTGATCAGGCGGATTATCGCCTTGAGCCGATCAGAGGGAAGGATGGTTACAATCATCTGGCGGTGCGTTCCGCCGTTGCCGTCATTTTGGACAGAGTCGTAGAAATATCATAAAAATAATATTGCGAGTGTCGCAGGAGGAAATATAAAATGAATGTTTTGGAAATGATTGAAAAAGAACAGATGAGAGGGGATATTCCCGCCTTTAAAACGGGTGATACCGTTAAAGTATATGTGCGCATCATCGAAGGTCAGAAACAGCGAATTCAGGCTTTTGAAGGCGTTGTGATCCGCAAACGCCGCGGCAACAGCCGGGCGAATTTCACCGTCAGAAAAGTTTCCTATGGTATTGGTGTGGAAAGAACATTTCCCATGCATTCGCCGGTGATTGACCGCGTTGAAGTCGTGACCAGGGGCCTGGTGCGCCGCTCACGTCTGTATTATTTGAGAAACCTCAGAGGCAAAAAAGCAAGAATCAAGGAAGCGGCCAACAACTAATCGGGTTCATCTTTGTGAGATGAATACATTCGAAAAGCTTGCTTATGATGAAGGCTACCGATCCATCGCGGGCGTTGACGAGGCCGGTCGGGGGCCTCTGGCCGGACCTGTTGTCGCCGCGGCAGTTATCTTTCCTCCCGAATATCAAAATTCCGAAATTAATGATTCCAAAAAACTGACCGCCCGCAAAAGGGATGAACTCTACAAGGTGATCTCGGATAACGCCATTGCCGTCGGTGTGGGGGTCGCTGAAGCCGATGTGATAGACCGGATCAATATTCTCCGGGCGTCGCTTCAGGCGATGTATGATGCGGTTCTGGAACTTTCGATTCCGCCGGATTTTCTCCTGATTGACGGTCTTTACACCCTTGCCGTCAACGCGCCGCAGAAGGCGCTGGTGAAGGGTGATTCGCTGAGCGTGTCCATTGCCGCCGCGTCAATTATTGCGAAGGTTTCCAGGGACAGGATTATGGAAATGTACCACCGCCAGTTTCCTCAATACAATTTTCTGCAAAACAAAGGATACGGCACCGCCGAACACCGAAAAATTCTTCAAGAGATTGGCATGTGTAAAATCCATCGCCGGTCATTTCATTTAAAGAATAAAGGTATTCATCAAACCCTTCTGGAGTGGTCCTGAAGGATAGGCTGTAGGCGTTTAGACTGCAGGCTGTGAGGTAAAAAGTGGTGCGCATGATTGAGAAAAGCGATAAAAAAGATACCCGTAAAATTGCCGTAGGGAAAGAAGGCGAAAAGCTTGCCGCCGATTTTCTGAAAAAAAGCGGCTATAAAATCGTTGAAGTCAATTATCGTTGCCCGATCGGTGAAATCGATATTGTGGCCCGGGATAAGAATGAGGTGGTTTTTGTGGAAGTCAAAGCCAGAAAATCCAGTGCGCTGGGCTATCCCGAGGAGGCGGTGGGTGTCAAAAAACAGAAAAAAATGTCGCAACTGGCGAACTGGTATCTTCAGGAAAAAAAATTAAAAGATTCCAGCGCCCGTTTTGATGTCGTGGCGGTTCTGATGCTGCCTTCCGGAAATGATGTTCGTCTGATCAGAAACGCTTTCGATTTTATCTCTTATTAGAAGCGGAATTAAAAATGGGTTAACGCCGGCTTTCCAATGGGAAACACATTAAAACCGATTTCAAAGCATTTTTGCTGATCGATGATGTTCCGTCCATCAAAAATAAACGCCGGCTTAACCATCGATTTGTAAATTTTGCGATAGTCCAACTTCCGATATAAATCCCAGTCCGTCATCATGGCAAGCGCATGGCAACCGGCGGCTGCCTGATAGGGATCTTCGATGAAACTGATTTTGCCCTTATCATTGGCCAGGTCGATGGCGGCGTTGCCCAGCGCTTTGGGGTCCGTGATGATCACTTCGGCATGTTCCGCCAAAAGCATGCGGGTAATATTGATGGCCGGGCTTTCCCGGGTGTCGGCTGTATCCGCCTTGAAAGAAAAACCCAGTAAACATATTTTTTTCCCGGCCAGAGTATTAAACATGGAGCGAAGGACATTGGCGATAAATCGCTCTTGCTGATATTCATTGATTTTGACAACGCTTTCCCAGTAGGCGGCCACTTCCGGCAGACCGTAAGAATGGCAAAGATAAACCAGATTTAAAATATCCTTTTTAAAACAGGAACCGCCAAAGCCGATGCCCGCCTTGAGAAATTTCGCGCCAATGCGGGTGTCCGTCCCCACGGCGCGGGCCACCTCGGATATATCGGCATCCGCTTTTTCACAGAGGGCCGATATGGAGTTGATGGAGGAGACTCTTTGCGCTAGAAACGCATTGGCCACCAGTTTGGAAAGCTCGGCGCTCCAGATATTGGAGGTGATAATTTTTTCGGGTGATACCCAGCGCGAGTATATTTCCACCAGTTGCGCGCGGGCGGCCACCCCGCTTTCAGTTTCGTGTGAGCCGATCAGGACACGGTCGGGATTTTCCAGGTCATTTATGGCGGTTCCTTCCGCCATAAATTCCGGATTGGAAAGAACGTCAAACGTAATATCTCCTTTTCCCGAAGAAAGAATTCGTTCCATAGCCAGAGCAGTTTTGATGGGCAAGGTGCTTTTTTCGATAACAATTTTCGGCGATTTGGAATTTTCCAGAATTTGCCTGGCTGTTTTCTCCCAATATTGCAGGTCGGCTGCCATACCGGCGCCCGCGCCGAATGTTTTTGTCGGTGTATTGACGCAAACGAAAATGATGTCATTTTCAGCAATCTGCTTTTCAATATCCGTGGAAAAAAATAAATTCCTGCCGCGTGTCTGTAAAACAAGTTCCTCCAGACCCGGTTCATAAACGGGAAGGTGGTCGGAATTCCAGGCGGCAATGCGTTGAGCATTGATATCGACCACGGTGACTTTGTAATCCGGACATTTATAAGCGATCATGACGTTGGATGGGGCGCCAACGTAGCCTGCCCCGATACAAAGAATTTTCTTTCTGAATTTCATGTTTTCAAATTACCCCTTCATTTTTTAAAACGATTTTAAGGTGTCGCGAAAATATTGAATGGTAGTGGCCAAACCTTGCGTGAGCGCTATCTTCGGCTGCCAGCTCAGTTTTTCTTGAGCCAGCTCAATATCCGGTTTGCGCTGCGTCGGATCATCCGCGGGCAGAGGCTGGAAATCAATTTGAGAACTGCTGCCGGTAAGCTCAATGACCATCCGGGCCAATTGCAGAATAGTGAATTCACCGGGATTGCCGATATTCACCGGTCCGAAAAAGTCGTCGGCGGAATTCATCATTTTGATTAATCCGTCAATCAAATCATCACAGTAACAGAAGGAACGTGTATGACTTCCGTCGCCGTAAACCGTAATATTTTCTCCCTTAAGCGCCTGAATGATGAAATTACTGACAACACGTCCGTCATTAACCGCCATGCGCGGCCCGTAGGTATTGAAGATGCGGACGATTTTAGTGATGACGGCGTTTTGCCGGCGGTAATCCATCATCAGGCATTCAGCGGCTCTTTTGCCTTCATCGTAACAACTGCGGATGCCGATGGGATTGACGCGTCCCCAGTAAGATTCCGGCTGCGGGTGGATGTCGGGGTTCCCATAGACTTCCGAAGTAGACGCCTGAAGGATTTTCGCTTTGGTTCTTTTAGCGATGCCCAGGACATTGATTGCCCCCATGACATTGGTCTTAATGGTTTTAATGGGGTTGAACTGATAATGCACAGGCGATGCCGGGCAGGCCAGATTGTAGATTTCGTCTACTTCCAGGTAAATGGGATTGATGATGTCGTGGCGAATCACTTCGAAGTGTGGATGACCCATCAGGTGGATGATATTATTCTTGTTGCCGGTAAAAAAATTATCCAGACAGACAATGTCATTTCCTTCATTTAAAAGCCGTTCACAAAGATGAGAGCCCAAAAATCCCGCGCCACCGGTAATTAATATTCGTTTCATTATTTCCAACGGTCATTCATGGTAGTAATTATTTTTTTCTTTGCTATTAAAGCCGAAACAAGACATAGATGTCAACAATAAAAATTTTTTGATGAAGATTTTATGAATAAAAGCGCAGGCGAAAAACAAGGAATCCTTTACATGGTGGCCACGCCCATCGGCAACCTGGAGGACATTACCCTGCGGGCGCTTCGCATATTAAAAGAAGTCGACCTGATCGCCGCGGAAGATACGCGCCATTCCAGAATTTTGCTTTCCGCCTACCACATCAAGACGCCTCTGATCAGCCTGCATGAGCACAATGAGAAGGAACGAAGCGCAATCATTGTTTCCCGAATAGAACAGGGGATGAAGGTGGCTTATATCTCTGATGCCGGCACGCCCTGTATTTCTGATCCGGGTTACCACCTGGTCAACTTTGCGCGGGAAAATAAAATCCGCGTGATTCCCGTTCCGGGGCCCTCCGCTTTAATTGCGGCCTTGTCCGTCTGCGGTTTTCCCGCCGATTCGTTTTCGTTTTGCGGATTTTTGCCGCCTAAAGAAAATAAACGCCGCCGGTTTTTGGAAACGATCCGGGACGAAGAAAAAACGGTTATATTCTATGAATCCCCGTCCAGAATCATGGATACGCTGAAAGATGTTTATGATGTCTTGGGCGACAGACAAATCGTTGTGGCACGAGAATTGACGAAGGTATTTGAAGAGATCAGGCGGGGACGGATTTCAGATATTTTACTACAAGTACCCGTCGGCAAAGCGAAAGGAGAATTTACGGTCATTCTTCAGGGAGCTTCACCAGCGCCTGTTTCGCTTACGGATGATCAAATTCGGGAAAAACTCCTGCATCTCTGGGCGGAAAGCCCCCTGTCATTGCGTGATGCGGTTGCAGATGTTGTGCGGCAAACAGGATTACCCCGAAAAAAAATATACGACATGGCTGTTAAAATTCGCCCGGTTCCCCATCGGGATTGAAAGCCAATGCGCTGCATATATTGCTTGAAGAGTTGCGTTCACTATGGTAACTCCATGAAAAAATCAATAGATAACTAATCATTTGATCGGCGTGGCGCCTGTTGGGGAGAATATAAAATGGTTGAAGATGCTGGGGCGGTTCAAGATAAAAAAATATACGAACTGACCGAAATAGTCGATGAACGAAATGGACAAAGTCGTAATATGCCGGACGGAAAAAAATCCCAGCCGGTTATTGTGGTTGACGGCCGGGGGTATGAACGTGTTCAATCAAATGGTTATCCTATCCATGATCTGACAGAGGTGATTGAGGATGCTTTTTCGGCCGATCAGATAAACGATATGGTTATGAAACGGGTAGATGAAATTATTGAAAAAATAGCACGGGAAGTTGTCCCGGTTAGAGCCGAGCGCATCATTAGGGAAGAGATAGAAAAAATAAAAGGAATGGGCAAAGATCATTCGATCAAACGAGATTAGCTGATGAGAAAAAATCTTTTGCTGATGTTTCTTTTGCTGACGGGATTTTTCTATGGTTCGGCTTACGCCGGTCAAGGATTAAACGATTGGACCATTCAAGTCGAAGGGGGGGCTGCCGTCATAAAAAATGATGTGGCTCTTGCACGTGAAGAGGCCATTAGAAATTCCCTGGAAAAAGCAATTATGCAGGCAGCGGCTCAAATCCTGTTGAATCAATTTGAAAATGAAAAATTTCAGGCCGTGAAAAGCATCATGATCGATAAGGCGGATCGATATGTAAAAAACTATCGAATAATTTCGGAAAACAGGCAGCACGATGATTACGCCGTCAAGGTTAACGTTGTCGTGGCGTTAGCGGCAGTCAGGGAGGACCTGCTGCAAATGGGTGTTCTTCGTGGACAAGGAGACAAAGAAAGTGTCACGGTTGCTTTATTATTAAAAGGTGTTAAAAAATATTCGGATTTTGACCGCTTAAAAACATTTTTACAAAACCGCCCGAAAATAGTAGAAAGTATATATCCTTGCCGTTTGGAATGGGAACAGGTCCATTTTGATCTTGTTGTTGGATCGGTCAGAGATTTGGCAGCCGAGCTTGAAAAAACGGGAAGATATTTAGTCGCGGCGCCCAGGAAAAATCAAGATGGTGTTGAAATCACTTTACAGCTCAAAGAGGAGGAACGATGAGAGGTCATAGTATTTTATTTAATATCTGGATAATGTTTTGCTTATGCCTGTTTGCCTGTTCATCGCAGACATCTGCCGTAAAGAAAAACGATCAGAATCAGAAAGTTGCTAATGTTATCGCTTTAATGCCTTTGGATTCCTCTGATGCCGACGTAAGGGTTTCGAAGATGCTTCGAACAAAATTAGACAATGAACTCCGTTTCAAAGGCTACCCCTCAATAGCCACTGATTTGATTGACAGTAAACTGATGCCTTTGGCCAGTGGCAAGGAATTAAAAAATTATGATGCTATCCCGCCTTCGACAGTCGAAGAGTTGGTGGGCGCTGATGCCGCTATGTACTGTTCGCTGCAGCACAGTAAAATATCAAAAAGTTTTTTTTATTCGCCGGTAACGGTTTCCGTCCGATGTGAATTACGCAGCGCGAAGACAGGTGAAAAGATTTGGGACGCCCAATACAAAACAACAAACCGGAGTTTTGATTTGATTTGGACAAGACTTGAAATGAAATCCCAGGGGGATTTGGAAGCGTCATTGGAAGAAGTTGTCGGTAAAGTCATGGAGACATTGCCGTATGGACCCAAATTAAGAGGATAATTATTTAATTTTCGATTAAATTTTAAAGAATCCTTCATGAGGGAGATGCAAAGGAGAACACCATGAAAAAAATGATCACCATTATCTCTTTAACAATCCTGATATTGTTTTTTTTCACCGCTGCTCAGGCAAAACCGCCGGTCACCGTTAAAATGACAAAAGGGCAGGCGCAAATCAGTGTGTTGACGGGAAAGGCCGGGGCTGTTTGTGACGGACAGAGGGCGGTCCGTTACCTTAGAACGGGCGATTATGTAAGTGTCGGGTGCGAGGTATCGACGGAGGCGGACAGCCGATTAGAGATGGCGCTTCCGGATAAGAGTGTTGTTCGTTTTTCAGAAAAAACAAAGTTCAAACTTGTTCAGGCTGAAATAAAAAATGACGGCAGGCGCGCTGTCGGAATTTCCTTGACCATCGGAAAAATCTGGACGAACGTGCGTAAAGCTTTACCGGGGGGCGGAGATAAATTTGAAATTTCCTGCCAGAACGCCGTTGCCGGTGTTCGCGGTACGATTTACCGTATGGATGTTGAAGGGGATCAGTCGGCGCTGGTAAAAGTGTATGACGGTGAAGTCAGTGTGGCCGGTGCTTCGCAAAAACAGCCGTCAGCTGTTTCCGCTGTCGGACCCCCCAAGCCTGTTGCCGGACCAACGGCCATTGAAGGGCCCAAACCCGTATCGATGGAGCAGTGGGTTTATATTGTTAAATCGATGCAGCAGATTCGCGTTGCTTCTGATGGTAAACCCCAGAAGCCTGAAGATTTTACGGAAGCATCTGAGCAGATGGACAGTTGGGCCAACTGGAATAAGAGCAGAGATAAAAAAGCCGAAGCGATACAACAACGTTAAACGATAGATGAATATCCCCAATTTTTTATCGCTGCTGCGGATTATCCTTGTTCCGGTATTTGTCATTTTTCTGATTCAAACAGAATATGATAAGGCGTTGATCACTTTTACAGTAGCAGGCGTGACGGACGCCCTTGACGGAACACTGGCGCGCTTGCTGAAATGTCAGACAACTTTGGGGGCTTACCTTGATCCTATTGCGGACAAATTGCTATTGGTGACCAGTTTTGTATCACTGGCTGTTTTTGGTATTATTCCGGGCTGGCTGGCTGTAATTGTGATCAGCCGGGACTTTATTATTCTCCTGGGTATTGCTGTTCTCTCTTTGATGTCGGTTGCTTACGAGATCAAGCCGGCTATTGTCGGTAAAATCACGACGGCCTTACAGGTAAGCACAATTTTCTTTGCCTTGCTTTACCAAGCGGTTACACATGATTTCGGGTATTCTTGGATTATCGGCCTTTGCTGGGCCACGGCTTTATTTACTGTTATTTCCGGTCTGGTTTACATGATAAGAGGGGTTCGAATATTAAATAACTCCGGAATCGAAGAGGTTAAAAAGTAAGATATTTGCTTGACACAGCTGTGTTTTACTGCTAGTTGACCAAACTCTAAAAGTTGAATATAGGCAAGTAGCTCAGGGGGAGAGCGCCATCCTGACGCGGTGGATGTCCAGGGTTCAAATCCCTGCTTGCCTACCATTTTTCTAATGAGCGCGCATGCGCCGTAAATGCCGATAATGAGAAGGGCATCAGCAAAAATGGTGATGCCCTTTTAAAATGAAGTAGATTGGTATAAATGAGTGTGGTCATGAATGTAAAAGTAGTTTTTCCGGATAAAACGGAGCAGACGTTTTCTGCCGGCATAACGGTGAGCCAATCCATCGAGGGCTGGAAAAAAAGTGCGCTTGATTCGGCCGTCGCGGCGAAAGT
The DNA here is from genome assembly GCA_002382045.1 of Syntrophaceae bacterium UBA4059. Taxonomy (GTDB): domain Bacteria; phylum Desulfobacterota; class Syntrophia; order Syntrophales; family Smithellaceae; genus UBA8904. Next base: position 28,605 of record DFZJ01000183.1, on the reverse strand, counting down.
CAATGGCGTCCTGGTTGACTTGAGCTACATTATCAAAGAAGATTCAACGGTCGAACCGGTTGTCATTTCATCAAAAGAGGGTCTTTCCGTATTGCGTCACAGTACGTCTCATGTCATGGCACAAGCCGTCCAGGATGTCTTCAAGGGAGCCAAAGTCACGATCGGTCCGTCGATTGAGGATGGTTTTTACTACGATTTTGAATATGACGAAACCTTTACGCTCGACGATTTTGAAAAGATTGAAAAGCGGATGAAAGAAATTGCCGCCGCCGATTATCCTTTTGTTCGGGAAGAACTGGCCCGCGAGAAGGCTATCGAGTTATTCGCGCAAAAAGGCGAAGATTACAAAGTTGAGCTTATTCGTGATCTGCCCTCAGATGTTTCTGTTGTCAGTCTTTATCAGGACGGAGATTATGTTGATTTGTGCCGCGGTCCGCACGTTCCGTCAACGGGGAAAATCAAGGCGTTTAAACTGCTGAGCGTGGCGGGAGCTTATTGGCGCGGCGATGAAAAAAACAAGATGCTGCAGCGCATTTACGGCACCGGTTTTGCCGACGAAGGGGCGCTCGCCGATTATCTGACTCTGCTGGAAGAAGCAAAGAAAAGAGATCACAGACGTTTGGGCAGGGAACTGGATTTGTTTCAGGTCAATGACGAAGCGGGTGCGGGGTTGATCATTTTTCATCCCAAGGGCATGTTGCTGCGGTATATTATTGAAGAGTGGGAAAGAAAAGAGCACTTAAAGCGCGGTTACGATATGGTCATGGGGCCCCAGATTCTTAAAGTTGATCTGTGGAAGAAATCCGGCCATTTTGATCATTACCGCGATAATATGTATTTTACCGAAGTGGACGAGCAGACTTACGGCATTAAGCCGATGAACTGCCTTGCTCATATGCTGATCTATAAGTCAAAAATCCGCAGCTACCGTGATCTGCCGCTGCGCTATTTCGAGCTCGGAACTGTTCATCGTCACGAGAAGACGGGCGTGCTGCACGGGTTGATGCGTGTGCGTCAATTCACGCAGGATGACGCTCATATTCTCTGCATGCCCGAACAGCTTAATTCTGAAATCCGCGCTATTGCTGATTTTGTCAATTATGCAATGGGTATTTTCGGTTTTGAATATGAAGTGGAATTAAGCACACGGCCCCAGCATTCCATCGGTTCCGATGCGGATTGGGCACTGGCCACGCATGCGCTGGAAAATGCTTTAAAGGACAATCAGATCAACTATGAGGTTAATGAAGGCGACGGCGCTTTCTACGGGCCGAAAATTGATTTTAAAATTAAAGATGCTTTAAAAAGAAAATGGCAGTGCGCGACGATCCAGTGTGATTTTACGCTTCCGGAACGTTTTGATCTGAGTTATATCGGCCCGGACGGTGAAAAGCATCGTCCCGTTATGTTGCATCGGGTCATTCTGGGCGCCATTGAACGGTTTATGGGCGTTCTCATCGAACAGTATGCGGGCGCCTTTCCGGTCTGGCTGGCGCCGACGCAATGTGTTTTGTTGACGGTGACGGACAAACACATTCCTTATGCACAGACGGTTTATAACCGATTAATCGATGCCGGGATTCGTTGTGAGAAATATTTTGACAATGAAAAGCTGGGCTATAAAATCCGCCAGGCTCAGATGCAGAAAATCCCTTACATGCTGGTGATCGGCGATAAGGAAATGGCGGCTGGATCTGTTGCGCCGCGTCTTCGTGACGGTCAGAATCCTGGCGCGTTGCCGGTAGAACAATTTATTGGTTTAGTGCGGGAAATGTGTGAAAAAAAGAAGTAGAATTTTATTCAAGTACTGATTGCCGGGGAGGTGCCGTATAGTTAAGGATTTAAGAATCAACCGAGAAATAAAGTCGGCTACTGTAAGAGTCATCAATGAGGAAGGACAGCCGCTGGGCGTTATTTCACTGGATGAAGCAATTGCCAATGCGGAGAGGGTCGGTCTGGATTTAGTGGAAGTATCGGCCAACACTGAACCGCCTGTCTGCAAAATCATGGATTACGGCAAGTATCGTTATAAACAAAGCAAGAAAATCCATGATGCCAGAAAGGCTCAGACCGTTATTCATGTGAAGGAAATCCGTTTAAGGCCCAAGACGGAAGCACACGATTTGCAGACGAAAATAAATCATATTAAGAAATTTTTAGAACAACACGATAAAGTGAAAATCTCGATGATGTTCCGTGGACGCGAAATTGCCTTTACCGAGATCGGCCGAAAATTAATGGATAAGATTAAAGTTGCGTTGGCTGATGAATGTATCATGGATCAGGAACCCAGGCTGGAAGGCCGGAACATGGTCATGATTGTTTCACCAAAAAAATAATTAAAAAAGAATAAAAAAGAGGTGTCAATATGCCAAAAATGAAAACACATAGAGGCGCGGCCAAGCGCTTTTCGGTGACCGCCAGTGGCAAGGTGAAGCGCAGCAAGGCTTTTGCCAGCCACATCCTTACAAAAAAGACCACCAAAAGAAAAAGAACTTTAAGGAAATCCACGCTGGTGCATTCAACCAATGAAAGTGCAATCAAGAGGCTTATTCCTTATTTATAGTCGATAAAGCAATACAGAAGCTGTAGGAATTGAGGAGAGTAAAAGAAAATGGCAAGGATAAAAAGAGGCGTTACCGCCCGAAAAAAAAGAAGATCAATATTAAAGAGGGCTAAGGGTTTCTTTGGCGCGCGCAGCCGTCTGCTGCGAACCGCCACAGAGGCCGTCAACAAGGCCCTGAGTTATGCGTATCGCGACCGCAGGGGTCGTAAAAGGGAATTCCGTCAACTGTGGATCGCGCGCATCAACGCCGCTGCACGTTTGAACAATATCTCATACAGCCGCCTGATGGATAGCATGAAAAAAACAGGTATCACCCTGGATCGTAAAATTTTGGCTGAATTGGCCGTTAATGACCCGCAGGGTTTCGCAAAAATCGTGGCCGCGGCTAAAGGCGAGCAGGCGGCATGATTGGGGACCTTCAACAACTGGAAAAGGACGCTTTGGCCGAGCTTGCAGAAGCCCGGACGGAAGATTCGATTCTGGCTGTCAGAACAAAATATCTGGGCCGTAAAGGTCTGCTCACCGGTCTGTTAAGAAATATTGCCCAGGTTCCGGTTGAGGAGAAACCTCTGTTCGGAAAACGCTGCAATGAAGTAAAAGAGATTCTGGAAACAAAAATTACGGAAGCTCTCGAACGTCAGATGCAGGGCAAAAAAGAAGAAATTCTGAACAGGGAAAAAATTGATGTCACATTGCCCGGCAGAGGTATTCGTCCGGGTAGAGTTCATCCGGTAATCCAAATCCGTCGTGAAATTTGTGATATCTTTGCTACTTTTGGCTTTTCGGTGGTCGAGGGACCGGAAGTTGAGTTGGACTATTACAATTTTGAAGCGCTCAACATTCCCAAGGATCATCCCGCAAGGGATATGCAGGATACCTTCTATATCGAGGATAATATGGTCCTGCGCACCCATACCTCACCGGTACAGGTAAGGATTATGGAAAAGGTGCAACCTCCCGTGCGTATTTTGTCGCCTGGACGGGTCTACCGGCCGGATTCGGATGTTTCCCACACACCCATGTTTCATCAAATTGAAGGATTGCTGGTTGATCGGGGCGTTAGTTTTGCCGATCTGAAAGGCATCCTGACCGCTTTTCTCAAAAAAGTATTCGGTGACGATACGATCTTGCGTTTTCGTCCCAGTTTTTTCCCCTTTACCGAGCCGTCGGCGGAAGTGGATATTTGCTGCGTCATTTGTCAGGGAAAAGGCTGCCGCGTCTGCGGACAAAGCGGCTGGCTGGAGATTTTAGGGTCCGGCATGGTCGACCCCGCTGTCTTTAAAAATGTCGGTTATGATGCCGAAGTTTATTCCGGATTTGCCTTTGGGCTTGGTCTGGAGCGCATTGCCATGCTGAAATACGGTATTACCGATATTCGTCTTTTATTTGAAAACGATATTCGATTCCTTAAACAATTCTAGGAGAGCTTTATCTCATGCTCGTCAGTCTCAAATGGCTTAAAGATTATATTGATCTGGACTTAACGGCGCAGGAACTTGCGGACCGTTTAACCATGGCCGGTCTGGAAGTCGATGAAATCAAGACGCTGTCTCATAAATTTACAGGCGTTGCAGTCGCTAAAATTTTATCAGTCAGACCCCATCCTGGTGCGGATAAACTGTCTTTGTGCGATGTGACGGACGGAACCGGGACGTATCCGATTGTCTGTGGCGCTAAAAATATTAAAGCCGGGGATGTGGTGCCTCTGGCAAAGGTTGGAGCGGTTATTCCCGGTGGATACACGATCAAATCAACGGTATTGCGCGGCGAGAAATCCGACGGCATGCTCTGTTCGGAGACGGAACTGGAAATCGGTGATGACGCATCCGGTATCATGCAATTACCGGCAGGTCTGGCGCTCGGGACACCGCTGGAGAAGGCCCTGAATCTGGGTGATACGGTTTTGGATGTCAGTGTTACACCGAACCGGTCCGATTGTCTGAGTATGATCGGTATGGCCCGTGAAGTTGCCGCCTTAACCGGCAGGAAAGTAAAAATGCCGGCTGTTAAAATCAAAGAATCAGACGAAGATATTTCCTCGCTTTCATCGGTCTCCATTGTTGATGCGGATCTGTGTCCGCGTTATTCCGCCAGGATGATTAAAAATGTTAAAATCGGCGATTCGCCGGTATGGATGAAGACGCGGCTGGAGGCCGCCGGTTTACGCGCGATCAATAATGTTGTGGATGTGACGAACTTTGTCATGCTGGAAATGGGTCAACCGCTGCACGCATTCGATTTCCGTTTTCTGGAAGAGGGGCGTATCGTTGTGCGTAAATCAAGAACGGGTGAAGAATTTGTTTCGCTGGATGAAAAAAGCCGAATCCTTCCGGAAGACACCCTGTTGATCTGCGATGGCCGGAAACCTGTAGCGATTGGCGGAATCATGGGCGGTCTCAATTCAGAAGTCAAGGAAGATACACAGGTCATTTTTCTGGAGAGCGCTTATTTCAATCCTTCATCCATTCGCCGTTCGTCACGCCGCATGGCGATGCCGACCGATGCCGCTTTTCGTTTCGAAAGGGGCATTGATCCGGAAGGCGTGATTCGGGCGCTCAATCGTGCGGCGCAATTAATTGCCGAGCTTTCCGGCGGTGCTGTTTGTAAAAATTATCTGGATGAATATCCGAAGAAAATAGCGGTGGTGGAAAACATTCCCCTGCGTCTGGACAGAATCCGTGAAATGATCGGCGTCGCCATTGCGGCCAAAGACGTTGTTCGTATTCTGAAGAGCCTCGGTATGACGGTGAATCAGGAAAGCAAAGGAAAATATCTCGTCACGCCGCCAACGTATCGTGTCGATATTGAAAGAGAAATTGATCTGATTGAAGAAGTGGTGCGGCTTTATGGTTATGATCGTGTGCCAGTAACCCTGCCTGCCGTTTCGGTGACGGAGATGGCCGTTATTCCCCGGCTTGATCTGGAGGCAAGAGTCCGTCAATTGCTCATCGGCAACGGTTATTCGGAAATCATCAATTACAGTTTTACATCGCCCGCTTCCGTCGATTATCTTTGCCTGCCGTCAGACGATGAAAGACGTAACTTTGTGGTCATCAAAAATCCATTGACGGAGGAGCAATCAGTGATGCGAACAACCCTGGCTTACGGATTGCTGGAGACCATGAAGAAAAACATTAATAATGCGTCTTTCAATTTGAAAATCTTTGAAATGGGACGGATATTCCTGCATCGGAAGGCGGGAGAGTTGCCGGAGGAAAAGAATATTCTGGCCGGCCTTTTAACGGGAAAAGCATCGGAAGACCTTTGGGGCTCGAAAGTAAATGTTGATTTTTATGATCTCAAAGGCTGTCTGGAAAATGTGCTTTATGATTTGAAACTGGAACAGTGCCGTTATCTGGCTTCTGCATCTGAAAAATTCTTACATCCCGGTCAATCATGCGGTCTGTATGTGAATGAGACGCATACAGGTTATCTGGGACAGGTGCATCCGGAAGTGATGCGGAAAATGGATCTGAAGGGAACGGCGTATGTATTTGAAATTAATCTTGATATATTGGAAAAACAGATATATAAGCAAATCAGTTACAAGGAAATATCGAAATTCCCTGCGGTGACCCGTGATGTTGCTTTTGTTATTCCCGTGTCGATGGAAGCCCGGAAGATGCTGGAAATTGTTTTGAGTCAACGCGAAGATTTGCTTGAAAATGTGGGGATTTTTGATATATACGCTGGCAAAGGCCTTGAAGACGGGGTAAAGAGCTTAGGGTTAAGATTTTCCTATCGTGCTCTGGACAGGACTTTAACGGATACGGAAATCAATTCTATTCACGACAAAATTATGCACAACACTGTCCGACTAACGGGTGCAAAAATAAGAGCCTAACAGTTTACATGACGTTAAAACGGAGGAAATAAAATGACGAAAATTGATATTATTCAAAATGTTTATGAAAAACTCGGTTTTTCCAAAAAAGAATCAGCGGATATTGTTGAATCCGTATTTGACACCATCAAAGACAGCCTTGCGCAGGGCGAGAGAGTCAAGATATCTGGGTTTGGAAACTTTATGGTGAAAGAGAAACGCGCAAGACGCGGCCGTAATCCCCAGACCGGCCAGGAAATATCCATTACCGCGCGCCGGGTTTTGACTTTTAAATCCTCCCAGGTATTGCGTAAATCTTTAAACGGTTAATCATTTTATTTGACTGCGCCGTTTGCCTTGAAACTTTAAAAAACTTTTCCCGTTCATTTCCGGATGGGGAGTTTTTTATTGCATCGGGTTGCGGCTGTTTTTCTCCTTAAGGATTCGAGAATTGCATGGATAACATCATTCCCGAAAAGGCTTATTTCCGTATTGGAGAAGTGAGCAAGATTCTCAGTGTTGAACCCTATGTCATTCGTTACTGGGAAACGGAATTTAAAACGGTTAAACCGGTGCGGACAAAGACGGCCCAACGTCTGTACAGAAAAAAAGATGTAGAGGAATTATTAATCATCCGCGAACTGCTCTATCAGAAGCGTTTCACGATTAGCGGGGCCAAAAAACAACTGATAAAAATGCGCGGTGATGAAGAACCGGTGAGCGCATCCGGCTACCATGAAAAATTAATTTTAATTAAAAGAGAATTACAACAAATCAGAAAGATCATGAGCTAAAAAGCCGGCAATAACCATTGCCGGCTTTTTAGCTCATGATCAGCAGGAATGGCTATTTCTTCTTGTTTGCTCTTTTAGAAGCTTTGAGCGGGTTGATCTTCTGGGTTTCCTTGATTTCAATTTTAACATGTGATGCGGTCGGACAGTTACCGGTCATCCACTTGCTCTTCGGATCCGGATAGACCTTGCAATACTTCCCCGTCTCATATTCGAAAATCTTATTACAATCACCGCATTTGTCTATTATCACAACACAGCTGCCGCCGAAAAAACCACAGCCTTTTTTGCTCATGAAAGCGCATTCCACCCCATTTTTTACTGTCTGGCAAAGCATTTTATCTGACCCCCTTATATAATAAATAACGATTTCTGAGACGTTGCGGAAAAGAGAATGAATCAGGAAGCATCCACAGTCGCCATTGATATTAAAACCGGCGTGTCCTTAACAGCAAAAAAAAAACCTGTCAAGAAAAATAAAAGCTTATTGATTTGATGTGATTAAATTGACTTAGCGGGTCATTTATGTTAGTTCCTTCGACACATAAAAGCAGAAAATTAATCAAGATATATGCGCCTGGGGCCGTAGGGAAATGAAAAGAGAGGCTTTAATTCAAATATTTATTAGGTCTTTTTTTATCCATGCCGCACTGAACTTTCGACGAATGCAGAATCTTGGTTTCGTGTACGCAATCATTCCACTTCTCCGTGAACAGAAATTATCCGGAAAGGGTGAAACAGAGATGCTGACGCGGCATTTGCAAATGTTTAATACGCATCCCTATTTATCGACGCCGCTGATCGGCTCGATCATCCGGATGGAAGAAGATCGGCATGAGGGGGAAGATGCTTCTTCCATCATGATGGTTAAACAGAGTCTGATGGGGCCTTACGCCGCAATTGGCGATACTTTTTTTTGGGGAGCGCTCAGACCCTGCGCGGGAATCTTTGCGGCGGGTCTGGCCTGGATGGGCTGGGTATCGGCTCCTTTAGCCTTTGTCATGATCTACATGCCTGTGCCTGTCTGGTTAAGGTCAAAGGGTTTTATTGAAGGCTACCGGCATGGAAAGCAGGGGATTGAATTTGTCCGTAAAATTGATCTGCCGCGCATTGCAGGTCGGGTGCGATGGTTGTCCCTGATTGTTCTGGCCGGTTTTGGCGCCTGGCTTTTGCAGGATGGGTATCGGACTTTTTCCGGAATGTCGCGGTTTGTTGTAGTGGCGGCCACACTGGCGATCATCTTGACTTGCTGGTTATTGATTAAAAAAGGCGTATCACAAATTTATATTCTGTATGGAGCAGTTGTTCTTTTTTTGATTTTTTCAGCGAAAGAATTATTAATGTGTTGGAAATGAAAACATTTAAATTGAAAAATAAATTAGGAATGCATGCGCGCGCGGCTGCATCATTTGTCCGGATCGCACAGAAATATCGCGCAGAAATATTCATTGAACGCAATGGTCAAACGGTTAACGGGAAAAGCATTTTGGGAATATTGACCCTTGCCTGTCCGATGGGCAGTATGATAACGGTAAGGGCCGAAGGCGCTGACGCGGCCCAGGCACTGGCTGAGCTCGAAGCGTTGATCGAAAATAAATTTGGAGAAGAATAAACCATAGCATGACGGCTGACCAAGGGAAAAAAACATTTGTTCTTAAAGGGATTGGCGTATCTCCGGGGGTCGTGATCGGAAAAGTGTACCGATTTGATCCGCTTGATGCCCAGGTATCCTTTTATAAACTCAGTAACAGTGATTTAATACCGCATGAAGTAGAGCGTTTTAGAAATGCTCTGAAAGAGTCATCCCGGCAACTTTTGGAAATTCAGGAAAACCTCAAAAAAACAAAGGTAACCGAGCCGCTTTATATTATTGATGTTCACGTTTTACTCCTGTCGGACAAAAAATTTATCAACCGCACCATCAAATATATCCGCCGTTTAAGGGTCAACGCCGAGTGGGCGCTGCGCATGACGCTGGATCATTACAAACAGATATTTGAGGGCGTGGAAGACTCCTATATCAGCGGCCGCATCAGTGATGTGCAGTATGTCGTTCGACGAATTCTGAGCAATTTATCCGGTGAAAAGCAAAGGCATGAAACGGTTCGGGAAGTCGGCTATGACGGCGTGGTTATTGTTTCACACGACTTGTCGCCGGCCGATACGGCCCAGATGAAACTGGACAAAATCATCGGGTTTGCCACCGACAGCGGCGGCCGCACATCGCATACCGCCATTGTCGCCCGATCGATGGAATTGCCTGCTGTGGTTGGTTTGGATAATGTGACCCGTTTTGTGCGGACAGGGGATGATATTATCGTCGATGGAACGTCGGGGCTCGTGGTGGTTAATCCCTATCCCGACATGCTCAAGCGGTATGAGGAAAAAAAGCGTCATTATGACGACGCCAAAGATGAGTATCTTAAATATGCGAAACTGCCGGCCGTGACGCTGGATCATCACCATGTGCAAATTGGCTCCAATATAGAATTTATCGAGGAGATTCCTTCAGCGATTACGCACGGCGCCGAGTATATCGGACTTTACCGGACGGAATTTTTGTACATCTACCGGGATGACTTGCCGACGGAAGAAGACCATTTTAATAATTATCGCCAGGTGGTGACCGAGAAAAATCTTGCTTGGGCAACCATCCGCACGTTTGATCTGGGCGGTGATAAATTCCCCAACTACCAAAAGCAGGTTAAAGAACTCAACCCGCAGATGGGCCTTCGGGCAATCCGTTTTTGTCTCAAGGAGGTCGAGCTTTTCAAAACGCAGCTGCGCGCCATCTGGCGTGTGAGTGCTCTGGGCAAGGTTAAAATTCTTTTTCCAATGATTGCCTGCATCGAAGAAATTCGTGAAGCCAAACGATTAATGGAAGAGACACGCCAGGAACTTTTGTCCCAGAACGTGCCGATTGCAGACCGGATGGAAATCGGGGCAATGATCGAAGTGCCGGCCGCTGCCATCATTGCCGATCAACTGGCGCAGGAAGTGGATTACTTCAGCATTGGCACCAACGATTTAATTCAGTATTCCCTGGCGATTGACCGTTCCAACGAAAGGGTCACCTATCTTTACGAGCCTTTGCATCCCGCTGTTTTGAGGTTGATCAGGAGAATCGTGGATCAGGCTCATGAAGCAAATATTCGTGTGGCCATGTGCGGCGAGATGGCGGGCGATCCGCTTTGCTGCCTGATTCTTTTAGGAATGCAGCTGGATGAATTAAGTATGAATCACCTGGCGATTCCCCGAATCAAAAGAATTATACAGCAGTCAACGCTTTCGGAGGCCATGAACCTTCTGAAACAGGCCATGTCGTATAACAATGCCGGTGATGTGCGGGCTTATGTTCAGGATTATATGAGCGATCGTTTTCCGGATGAATTTCAGAAGAAAGAAACATAGATTGCAGGCGATTTTTTGCAGATAACGCCACAGGAAGAAACCGGATTCATTATGAGTGAAAAAGAGCCAGTTGCCGCCGATCATCATGACGATGAATATTATGCCGGCTGTATTTATGACCGACAGGATTTCTGGCGCTTTCGCCCGGCGAAAACGTATCTTTCACATGTTTCCATCGCCGATGAGGATGTCAAGGCTCTCCAGGAGCTTGCCGGCGAAGGCGTTGTCGTTTACGCCATCAAGCAAAGAAGCAAGCTCAACAGTCTGATGATTGCCGAGCTTGCCGGTCGTAAGGGTCTGCCCAGGCCGGTGTACTGTCACGGCATCAATATGTCGTTCTGGCAGCCCCTGTCCAAGATGATGAAGTTTTATGGGTCATCCTTTTTGCGTCGCTTCCGGAAAGATCAGATTACACGTCAGGGCAAACTGGATTTTCTGAAAAGGAAAGTCTCCGGTCATGAAAGCATTATCATCCATTTAGGCGAATCGGAGTTTATTGATAGCGCATCCGCTCAGGACGCACTGGCCAGTCTGATCAACCTTCAAAGCAATGTTTCCTTTCCCATATTCATCGTACCTGTCCTTGTCGCCTACGGTCGCCGCCGGGAAAAGGAAGATGAAAGCCTGATTAACATCCTTTTCGGGCAGACCGAACATATCGGCACGATTCGGCGTTTGATTACTTTTATACGCTATTCCAAACAGGCCTTTGTGATTCCTGCAGAGCCAATCAATCTGGCCAGTTATTTATCAGCCAACAGGGGTGTGACCAGCGATGAAATGATTTTAGAATTGCGCGGAGAGTTGATTGACCGGATTGAAGAAGAGAAAACAGCGGTTGTCGGACCCGTATTGAAATCCCGCGAGGAACATATCGGCATGGTGATGCATGATCCAAACCTCAACCGTTTTATGGATGATTATGCGCAGAAGACAAAGAAAGACAGGGCCGTTATCGCAAAAGACGCCCGCCGTTATCTTTATGAAATTGCCGCTGATTACCAGGAAATGTTTATTGAAATCTGGATAAAAGTCCTGACCTGGGTTTGGAATACTGTTTACGACGGACTGTCCGTTGACTCCGAGGGGCTGGCCAAAATTCGTAATTTATCCAAGAAAATGCCTTTTGTCATCATTTCCTGTCACCGCAGTCATTTTGATTATCTGCTGCTGTCTTACGTCTTTTTTAAGAATAATATTCAGATGCCGTTCATCGCGGCAGGCAACAATCTTTCTTTTTTCCCTTTAGGTTACATATTCCGGCATTCCGGAGCGTTTTTCCTGAGGCGCAGTTTCCGCGGCAACGAACTTTATGGAGAAGTCTTTGCCAAATATATGGCCACACTTCTCCACGAAGGCCTTCCCCTGGAATTTTTCATCGAAGGCGG
>DFZJ01000183.1:0-16537 GCA_002382045.1 Syntrophaceae bacterium UBA4059 | reverse complement strand
ATCAAAAGCACCAAAATCCTGCGCAAACGATACGGCCGGGTTTATATCAACATCGGCGAGCCGATCATTATGAAAGACTATCTGGCGGCGCAGGATAAATCTATGGACCAGATGACATTAGATGAACGTCAGAGTCTTTACCGGAAAATAGGGTATGAGACCGTGGTGGAAATTAATAAGGTTTCCGTCGTTACGCCGTTTTCCATGGTGGCATCCGGTCTTTTGAGCCATGACCGGCGCGGAATCTCTTATGATGAATTACGTGGAATATTGACGGAGTTTTATGAGTATTTGTCCACCCGGCAGGTTAAATTTGCCGCAACGTTTGCGCATCGGGAAAAGGCCATTGACGATGCTTTGAACATCTTTAATTCGACTGATATCATTTCCAAAATTGAAGCTGATGAAGATGAAGAGGAGTTGCAGGAGGTTGTTTATTCTCTGGCCGATGCTAAAAGGCTGAATCTGGAGTACTACAAAAATAATATTCTGCATTTCTTCGTGCCTATTTGTTTTGTGGCAACATCCATGGTGAAAAATCCTGAAGATGCCATGCCCTTAGCGAAGATTATGGGAGACTATAAGTTTTTGAAGTGGCTGTTATGGAATGAGTTTATTTTTGACGAGAGTCGGGATGATGTGGATGAAGTGAATGATGTTCTGGCTTATTTGCATACGAGATCCATGATCGTTACCGTCGAACGTGAAGGCGAGGTCTGGATCGAAGTCAAAAGCAGGGGCGGAGCCAAGCTCCATCCTTTTGCCGGACTCATTCATAACTATCTTGAATCCTGCTGGATTGTCATTCGCGGGATGGTTTATCTCAAGAAAAAACCCCTGACACAAAGAGAGTGGCTGGCCAAGATCAGGCCTCTGGGTGACCGGATGTTCCGCAAGGGAGAAATCCTGCGCGCCGAAGCCCTTTCCCAGGTCAACTATCAAAATGCCATTAAATTTCTTGAAGATGCCGAATTGATTGCGTCGTCAGCCAGGGAAGAAAAAAGCGGTAAAAGCGTGTTAACTTACACGCTGACGGATAATCGTGCGCAACTGGAAGTGGTGCGGCGCCGTCTGTTTAAGTTCCTATAGCGCTATATGGTTATTATTGAACACGATATTAGTTTGGCATATATCCCGAATTAACTGACTATCCCATTACCCGGATTGAAACACCGCTGGAACTTATAAAAAAGGCCATATCCTCATTGCAAGGACATGGCCTTAAAAAATCATCTTATGCTTGACTATTTTTTCTTTCCGGATTTAGCCGGTTTCTTAATGCTGTAAAATGCTTCCATGCCGAGGTAGTTGGCTGAGTCACCCAGTTCTTCTTCAATGCGCATCAGCTGGTTGTATTTGGCCAGTCTGTCTGTGCGGGAAAGAGATCCGCTCTTGATTTGGCCGCAGTTGGTGGCAACGGCGATATCCGCCATAAAGGTGTCTTCCGTCTCGCCGGAGCGGTGCGAGACAACGCAGGTATAATTGGATTCTTTCGCGCGGCTCATCGTTTCCAGGGTTTCAGTCAGTGAACCGATCTGATTGAGCTTAATCAGAATCGAGTTTGCGATACCGAGCTCGATGCCTTTTTCCAGACGTTTGACGTTGGTGACAAAAAGGTCGTCACCGACGATCTGAACTTTGCTGCCCAGTTCATCGGTCAGCAGTTTCCAGCCTGCCCAGTCGTCTTCAGCCAGGCCGTCTTCAATCGAAATGATCGGGTATTTGGATACCAGATCGGCGTAAAACTTTACCATATCTTCAGCGGACTTCTGGGGTTTGGCTTCCGCCGCCAGAATGTATTTGCCTTTTTCATAGAAGGAACTGGCGGCAGAATCCAAAGCAATCATGATGTCCTTGCCGGGCTTGTAGCCGGCTTTTTCAATGGCCGTCATAATGCACGTCAGCGCTTCTTCGTTGGATTTCAGATTCGGGGCGAAGCCGCCTTCGTCGCCTACACTCGTGTTGTAGCCTTTGCCTTTCAGCACGGCTTTCAAAGCATGGAAAACTTCAGCGTTCATGCGGATGCCTTCTTTAAAATTGGGCGCGCCCACCGGCAGGATCATGAATTCCTGAATATCGACGTTATTGTCGGCGTGCTGGCCGCCATTTAAAATATTGGATTGCGGAATCGGCAGAACATTGGCGTTTACGCCTCCCAGGTAACGATAGAGCGGCAGGCCGGATATTTCCGCGCCCGCTTTGGCACACGCCATGGATACGGCCAGGATAGCGTTGGCGCCGAGTTTTCCCTTATTAGCGGTGCCATCAAGTCCGATCATGGCAAAGTCGATGTCGCGCTGTCTGCGGCAATCCATGCCGATAATTTCCGGTCCGATTTTGTGAAGAATGTTTTTAACGGCAGTTTCCACGCCTTTTCCGTTGTATCTTTTTTTGTTGCCGTCACGTAATTCCAGCATTTCATGCTCACCTGTCGAAGCGCCTGAAGGCACGGCTGCCCGTGTTGTAAATCCTGATATCGTGGTCACTTCCGCTTCGACGGTGGGATTTCCGCGGGAATCCAGTATTTCCCTGGCATGAATATTAATGATTTCTGGCATATAAAACCTCCTTTTTTGCTTTGCCCCAGCTTATAACAGAGAGGCCGCACGATTTCAAGACGAAGTTTCCGTTCCCAAGGTCAAGTCAAAGTCCATCATTCAGAAATTGGCATGAGAATTTCCGGCGGGTCATTTAAAGTCAAAGCGGCGATTTTTTTTGAGGAGACCGCAAAACTAATAATTTGGGTTAATTATATGGATAAAAAGGCAAAGCCATTTGACAACCTCAGCAAGGAAGTCAAAATCAAAAGGAAACAGGCAGGACACGAATGGTTTTATAAACCAGTGAATCGCAGCGCCTTATGAGATTTTGCCGCCATCTCCCGGGTGGCAGCGGCAATATGGTCATACTTTGCCAAGCGTAGCAGGCCAGATTCCGGAGAATGGCCATCATTCTGGAACCGTTTTTTGCCGGTTTTGATGATTTCCGTGTGGCGTTCGACACAGGCGACTTGTCCACAGAAAGGGAAATCAACATCAGGATTCTTTCCAATCCGTTTGAATAAATTTCAAAAGTTGTTTGGCCTCCTCTGAGCACAGAACAATGTTGTCAAAATCCGGCGGGCATAAAAGTTTCTGCATGAGGAGTCCGTCGCCGTCAAACCAGCGCGGCAGCGCGCCGCCGAAGAAATAACCCCGGTCGCGCAGAATGTCCACAGCGTCGCCTACCCACGGTTCGGTAAGGTTCAACCAGACCTGAAAGACGACAATGTTCCTTGCCAGCGCCTGATTTTCAAGATGGGAAATACGGTCGGCAAAATCATTTCCGGCTTCATGGACGGCAATACGGACCACCTGGGCAGCATCGAAGATGGATGATTCCGCACACGTTGCTTTATCCGCCGGAAACCTTGAATCAGCAAGGGCGATGTCACGGGTATCGTCGAGGCGTCCGTAAATTTGCCGCAGAACCGTATCATAGACCGGCGGCAGAAAGATCCGATGGGGTTTGGGTTTGCAGCAACGGAACGTTAACATGGTGGCCACCCTGCCGGTTGCGCTTTTCTCCCGGGTGTAGGCTTCAGCCGGCATCAGCGCCACTTCGAGAGCCGTTTCCACATACTGAAAGGCCATCACGGATTTTTGTAAATGGGTATGATTACAGACGGGCTCACCTTGGATTTCTTCAATGGATGGTTCCCCCGGGATAAATTTGTTGTGCAGGAAGTCAGCCAGTTGATTGTTGCCCCCCAGATTGCGGTATTGCTTCAATATCAGACCCGCACCCCATTCGTAGAGGAATTTGAAGGGCGCAGAACGAAAGAGATGCGTTGCGCCGATAACCTTTCCGGAGGCTGTGCGGGCAACGATGGAGATATAATTGCCATCGCGGTTTGCAGCAATGATGGCTTCCGGATCGTAAAACAGTCTGATCGGATAGCCCTCGCCATAGACATCACGAAACAGGCAGACCAGGCCTTCGGCATCCTCCGGCCGGAATTCGTCCACCTGAAAAGGTTCCTGCTCCGGCTGTGTTATTTTTTCATCCTTATGATTCATTGACACATTCTCCTTTTTTCCGACAGTCAAGCGCCATGATCAGGGTTAAGCACAGCAGCGTAAAGCCTGCTGCTACATAAAACAGTGCGCCAAAGCCGGCGCCGAGCGTGATCAGCATGCCGCCGAGATAAGGGGTAAGGAAATATCCCGCGTCCAGGGTAAACAGCGTCATGTTGGTGTTGAGACCGCGCAGGGCAGGCGCGGAGGCGGAAAAGATCAGCGCGTTCAGAATGGGAAGGGCGATCCCCATCGATCCGCCGTAAACAACGGCCAGCAGGTAATAAAGTGACAGCATGCCGGCGTTGGGCAGCGCAATCAGGCACAGTATCAGCAAAACCAGAACGATCATGAGGAGCCGCAGTTTGTTCAGCCGGTCGAACACGGCGGCGCCGAAAAGACGCACGGCAATCATTGTCGCCATGGAGACGGTAAAAAAGGCACCCACGTTGCCGACGCCCGTTTGCAGGGAAAGGTTCTTCATGAAATAGAAAAATGTGGCATGGGCCAGATAGATGAAAAGCATGGCCAGCAGCAGAATGACCACGGCATGTTGCTTGAAATTATCCCGGATATCGGCAATCGTCAGACGGCGCATCAGGACGGCGTCCATGCCGCTCAGGGCATTGCCGATGCGTTTGCGCAGAGCAATCATCAGCAGGATTGCGGCGGCGGAAAAGATGGAGACCCCGGCATAGATGTCGGCTGCGTTACGAACATGCGGCAGCAGGGCTTCGGTAAGCGGTGGAATGATCGCATAAGGAATCATCGTGGCGACGGCGAGCGTGCTGAAACCCTGTCCGCTTTTTTCGGAAGGGATAAAATTCACCATCAGGGAAATCACGGCGGAGGTGAGGAGGACAAAGACCGTGCCGTGGATGATGCGCAGGATGATCATCGCTGTTACGGTTGTCACAAAGAGGTAGGAACAGGAAACGATGACCAGCAGCGCCAGGGCGGCCATGATGACGCCATAAGCGTTGCGGACGTGCAGCCAGGGCAGTACAAACAGGCGCAGCCCGAAGGCGGCCATGGGTTCCAGGCCGACCAGAAAGCCGCGCCAGACGAGGGGGATTTCTATGACGCCCAGGTAATAATAGAAACTGTAAAAGACGCTGACATTGCAAAATGCGGTGACAATGACCAGGCACAGCGCCATAAATTCAAAGGTAAAAAGGCTTTTTTCGTCTGGTTTGACAGTCATGGTAACATCCTATGTTTCCAGTGTTTTTTTCAACGCCGCGACAAAGGCTTCCATCGCTGCCATCTTTGACAGGGTGACCCGTATGTGGTTCGGATAGCGGAAGCCCGTCATGGGACGAATCATCACTCCTTCACGCATGAGTTTCCGGTAAGCCAGTGTGTCGCTTCCCGGCAACTTGACAATCAGATAGTTGCCTTCGCCTGCGATAATCGGCAAATGGAGCTTTGCCAGTTCTTCCCGCAGAAATGCCCGGCTTGTCCCAATTAGCGCGCGCGTCTTCGCGATGTGGCCCGTATCGTCGCGCAGGCAGGCCAGGGCTGCTTCCTGGGCGATGCTGTTGACGGAATAGACGACGCAGGTCCGGCGAATCATGTCGGCTACGGAGAGGTCCGCGGTCAGGTAGCCGATGCGCAGTCCCGCAATGCCGTACATCTTTGAAAAAGTCCGAAACACGATGAGGTTGGGATAATCGGAAATGAGTGAAATGCCGTTGGGATAATCGTCGTTTTTCACAAACTCGAAGTAGGCTTCGTCAACCACCACCATCTGTCTGCCGGAAAGCGCGTCGAGAAACGCAATCAGGGTGTCTTTGGACCAGTACGTTCCCGAAGGATTATTCGGGTTGCA
Source organism: Syntrophaceae bacterium UBA4059 (assembly GCA_002382045.1). Lineage (GTDB taxonomy): Bacteria > Desulfobacterota > Syntrophia > Syntrophales > Smithellaceae > UBA8904. The sequence goes on along the minus strand of DFZJ01000183.1, from coordinate 10,651 downwards.
GATAAAAATCACTTTGGTGTTTTCGTCAATGCTTTCGAGCATGGCCTGATCGTCAAACCGTTCGTTTTTCAGGGGAATAAGCTTTGCCTTGATTCCGGAAAAGGTTGCCACCCACTCGTAAACGGCAAAGGTTTTATCCGTGGTGATGATATTGTCCCCCTGCTGGCAGAAGGCTTTAACGACAAAGGCGATGACCTCATTGGCGCCGTTGCCCACGACCACCTGATCCGGGTCGATGCCGTTGATGTTGCCGATCTCCTGACGCAGATAGTAGGAATCGCCGCTGGGATACACGGCGCCCCGGGGCGGGGAGAAACGCCGGATGATCTCCTGCGCGCCGGGCGGAGGTCCCAGGGGATTTTCGTTGTTGTTGAGCCGATAAAGATTCTGACAACCATAGAGCTTTTTCAGCTCATCGTCAGGCTTGCTGGGAATATAGGGCTCGAATTCCCTGACATAGGCAGGGACGAGGGTATCAAGATTTGTTTTCATCATTATACTGAAAGCTCATGAGATCTGACTTTCCGGCAAAAGGCAGAATGATTCCCGGTTTAAAATGGTTGTTCAAAAGCACTTCAATCAGCTGGGCATGCCAGGGGATGCCCAGATCCAGTTCGACATAAAGATTGAGAAAATGGTCATTGCGCAGAAAACGGATGTGCCTTTGCAGGTTGTCTTGATAATCATTGCCGGCCATGACGGGACGAAGGGTGACAGTAGACTGCTCACGATAAACTTCAGCGGAAAAAAGCGACCGACCCGAACGGGTTTCACCCATGTCCCGAACCGTTCGAATTTCTCTGGCCAGAGCCAGACGCTGGTATTCACGGCGCAGATAATCAACCATGTTGGCGCCTGACCAGACCTCAAACCCGGGATCTTCGTGAAGCAGGCGGTAAAAAGAAACCTCATCAATGGGGATTTTTCCTTCTTCGTGATAACGGAGCATGCCGAGGGCTTCAAAATTGTTTCGGAGTGGTTCGGGAAGGCCCCATAGGCTGAGCAATCCCAGCGCCTTGGTGCGGGCGATACTGGCGATGCAGGCGGTAAACAGCGCTTCGCCGATCGCTTTTTCCTGAGCTTTGGAGAAGCAATAGGGGCCGTAAAACTGGACGATCTTTTCCGAACGGTAAAACAGCAGGATGCCGCCGACAATTTCCTGCTTCTGGTTCAGGGCGATAATAGCGTTGTATTCTTTGCCGTGAACCATGTCCACAAGCTTGCCGGGATGCGTAAAAAAAGACGGCCTGTATGGCAGGGAATAATGTTGTGAGGTCAGGAGGGCAAAGACTTTCAGCCTTTCGTCATCCGGCGTCCCGGTCGATAAATTTTCAGCAGGCTCTGGTTCGGGAATCTTTTCTTCATAAGCGGGGTAAATTTTTTCTTTTGTAATCGTCAGGCAAACCCGGTTGTTCTTTTCAACGGCAACATGGAAGTAATCTACGGAACGGGAGGCGATCAAAAGCCCCATGGATTCCAGATCGGATTCGCGGTCATGGGCGATGGTTGAAGCGATATTGAGACCGCTTAAATTCAGCTCCGGCGCGGAAAAACGGAAATGAACGCGGGCGTAATAAAATCCGTTGAAACATTGTACTTCCAGTGACTTCCCCGGGCAGACGAAATGACTGAGATAAAGAAAAATTTCCTCCGTCGCCAGGCTTAATCGGATATATTCTGCTTGCTTCAAGCCGAAGACCATCGCAGATGATTCCACAAACTGAGTGACCACGGGAAGGTAATGTTTGTAGGCGCTGATTCCCAAAGTCAATGTGCGCATGTTGTCAGTATCCATGACCTTATTCCTTTACAAGTGTTGCATTTTGGAAATTCCTTATAGAACAAAGCTCAAAGATAGTCAAAGGGTCTGAAGCGGCAAATGATTACATATTCCGTGATTTATTTGGCAGGAGAAAATGATATTAATGCCTTTTCATAATGTTCCGGGGCGTCGATGTCCATTAATATGCCGGGATCGTGACAATCGATATTCAAGGCTTCGCCATTGTATCGGGACAGCAGCGCCCGCATTCCCCCGGGCTCATCAAATGCCAGAACGGCCGGAATCAGCGCCGTTGATATGAGGGGCGGATGTCCCCGCCGTCCTTCATGACAGGGATAGCAGATACTTGTTGTTTCCCCACCGCGGATGTTCATCAGGCGGTTGATCGTTTCCGGCCTGACCAGCGGGATGTCCGCCGGGTGGAGAAAAAAAGCTTTGCAGTCCGGGTGCAGATTTTTTACGCCGGCCTGAATGGAGGAGAACATGCCCTGATCATACTGTTCATTGATCGTCCAGGGGATGCCCTGCGCCTCCAGTATCGGCCGGACATCGGCGGCCTGATGTCCCAGCACAACGAGCATGTCGGATATTTCTACTGACCGGTACAGGTTGATGAGTATTTCCAGAACGGTTTGACCGCCCAGAGGCATCAGCGGCTTGAAGGCGCCCATGCGGGAGGAGCGTCCGGCGGCAAGGATCAGAGCGGCAATCTTTTCTTCATGCATGATTTTCGGTTCATCTCTTCAGTTCATCCCGGATGGCCATGCCGATCTTTTCCATCACATAAGGCTTCTTGACATAGGCTCCCGCCCCCAGTTTCTGCGCTTTTCCGACACGACTCGTCTCCGAAAAACCGCTGACCAGGATAGCCTTTTGTTTTGGATTGATCTCCAGAATCCTTTTCCAGACCGGTTCCGCTTCTGCCCATGGTCTTCTTTGTATAAAACGGTTCAAAAATCTTGTCTTTATTCTCGTCAGGGATACCCATTCCCGTATCGGATATGGTCAGAACGGCGTAATCCCCTTCCTTGACCTCGTCATAGCCCAGGATGGCGGAATCGAGATGCCGGTTCTCTGTTTGAATCGTGACCTCGCCATTTTCCGCAATAGACTCCGCCTGCTTTCCGTAACATTGCGCGTCATACTGATGATCATTCCAACAGGCTTTCCATCATTCGACCACAGGAAGGTGGCCGTCATCTCAGCCAGAAAAGTAGAGCCATCCTTGCGCAAGTCCTCCCATTCAAAAAAGAGAATCGTATTGCGGTCATACTGAGGTTCGCCTGCGCATCGTTGTCAGTTCCCGGATGAGTTGTTGTTTTGCTTTATGGTTATCATTCATTTTAAGTGCCCCTGAAAGTATTAACTCACATTTTTAACCCTTTTTGTTGCGCAGGTCAATCAGTTCGGCAACAATGCTGACGGCTATTTCCGCGGGCGTCCGCGCGCCGATAGCGAGGCCGATCGGGCAATGGACGCGCGCCAGGTCTTCCCCGCTTACCCCGTCTTTCCGGAGGCTTTCGTAGATGGCGTCGCGCTTCCTGCGGCTGCCGATCATGCCGATGTAGTCCGCGCCGCTGCCGATGGACTGGAAAAGAACAGACCGGTCGTGTTCGTGCCCCCGTGTGACAATAACGATGCCGTCTTTGCGGTCTATGGACAGACCGGCAAAACAGTTTTTAAAAGAGGCCTGCGGAATGACAATCTCTGATTCGGGAAAGCGGTCGCGACTGGCAAAATCCGGACGGTCGTCCATGATAATGGTGGCAAAGCCGATCATATTGCACAGAGCGGCCAGTTTCAGACCAACATGACCGGCGCCGGCGATGATGACCCGTTCCCGTGGAAAAACAGGTTGGATCAGATAACGGATGCCGCGTGCGCCTGCGGCAAGCCTTGCCTCGTCCGGATGGCGCGCCTGTTTCAAATCGTTCGGGTCAATCCCTGTCCGATCCAGAGAACCGGCATCGATATCCTCCCCGGATATGACACCCAGACCGGTCTGCACAAACGTTTCGTTCAGGGTATCCGGGCGTATGGACCGGAGCAGCCAGGCGGGCTTTCCCGCCTCGCAAGCGTCGGCGATTTTCCTGAACAGGGCGGCGGGCATTGCATTATTACTTTCCAGAAAATCAAGAAGGACTTCCACCTGTCCGCCGCAAATCATCCCGCCTTTGACGCTTTGCTGATCGTTGAATGAGAATTTCAGGCACACGGATTGCCCATTGACGATGACTTTTGCGGCCGCCTGCAAAACCTTTGCTTCCAGGGGGCCGCCCCCGATGGTTCCCATGCTCTCATGATTTTCGAAAATGGCCATGGTGGTTCCTGCTTCGCGGGGTGCCGATCCCGAACGGAAGATAATCGTGGCCAGAACGATTGGCCGCGGATTCGAAAGACTCTCGGCAATATAACGGTAAAATCCATTCTCCATTGAAACACTCGCCATCCTGTGCTAAGAATTTAATCGTATAAGGTATATAGCATAAAGGCGCCTGGAAGTCATTGATCAGTTGTTTTTGGAAAGGAAATTCTTACATTGGATATACAAATTCCCGAAATCGGCAAATCGTTTGCGCGGCCCGATGCGGCGGCCAAAGTAACCGGCGCCGAAAAATACGCCGTGGATTATTACGGGGACCATCTGCTCTGGGCCGGTGTGCGCCGCGCAGAAGTAGCCCATGGCCGTATCCGCAATCTGGATACGTCGGCTGCCGCGCGTCTTCCCGGTGTGATGGCCGTGTTGACGGGCCGCGATGTCCCCGGCGCCAATCGTCAAGGAATTGTCCACAAGGATCAGCCGGTCCTTGCCACGGATAAAGTCCGCTACTCGGGCGATGCTGTTGCTCTGGTTTTGGCGGAAAATCGGGAAACGCTGAAACAAGCCATCGATCTTATTGAAGTTGACATTGAAACCCTGCCGGGTGTTTTTACTGTTGACGAAGCCCTGAAGCCGGATGCTCCTGTGCTTCACGAGGAGCATCCCGGCGGCAATGTTCTGCTGAAGGCCGAAATCAAGGCCGGCAAAGGCGAGAGTGCGCTTAAGGATTGCCATATCCTGATTGAAGAAACTTTCGACGTCCCCATGCAGGCCCATGCCTTCCTTGAAACGGAAAACGGCATTGCCTGGCAGGAGGCGGACGGAAGGGTTGTCCTGATTGCCTCCACGCAGGCGCCCTTTCGCGACAAGTGGGAAATCAGTCATGCGCTGGGACTGGGAATGGACAGGATGCGCGTCATCAGTCCCTATCTGGGTGGCGCTTTTGGCGGCAAAGACGGCGCGACGGTGCAGTGCTTCCTTGTTCTGGCCGCTCTTCACGCGGGTGGCAGGCCGGTCAAAATGTGGTGGAACCGGGAAGAAAATTTTGCGGCGGGTTACAAGCGTCATGCCGCCCATATGCGCTATCGTCTCGGAGCCAACTCCGACGGAACGCTCCAGGCGCTGCATTGCCGTCTCTACTACAACACCGGAGCTTACGCGCATCTGGGAGGAGAGGTCATGGCCCTGGGCATGGAACATGCCGGAGGACCGTACCGTATTCCCCACACGCTTATCGAAGGCTGGTGCGTTTATACGAACAACCCCATCGCCGGCGCGATGCGCGGTTTCGGCGTTGCGCAAGTCAGCTTTGCCATCGAGCAGATGATGGATCTGCTGGCTGCAAAGCTGAACATCAATCCTCTGGCGCTGCGTAAAAAAAACGCGCTTCGCCGCGGAGACCAAAACACGTCCGGCGTTACCATGACGCAATCCACAGGCATTGGCGACTGCCTTGCCGCGCTTGCAGAAAATCCGCTCTGGCTCAAGCGCAACGATTGGAAGCAAGCCGCCGGTCCCTTTAAAAAAAGAGGCGTGGGCGTTTCCGCCGTATTTAACGCGATGGGCTACGGACGGGGCCTGCCCGATTCAGCCATTGCCAAGATCGAGCTGACTGAGGGGGGACGCATCCGGGTCTATAACGGGGTTACCGACATGGGGCAGGGCAATGCCACTGCCTTTGTCCAGATTGCCGGACAGATTTTGTGTCAGGAAAATACGCGCATTGAGCTTGTCCAGCCGGACACGGACCGGACGCTTCCCTCCGGATCATCCTCGGCGGGACGAACAACTTATACCTATGGCAACGCCCTGATTAAAGCCAGTGAGTCGCTCCGGCGTAAAATTATCGGCCGCGCGGCGTTAATGCTTCTGGCCGATACTTTGGATCATCTGGAGCTTCTGCCGGGGCGTGTCCGCGACCTGCAATCGGGCCGCGAAATTCCGCTGGAGATGATCGGCTCGATGATGGCGGCGGAAGACCGGATCTGTATCAGTCAGTTTCTCATGCCTGTTGTTCGCGACAAACTGGATACGGGTAAGGGATTTATCATCGGCTTTCCCCATCTTATTTTTTCCTATGCCGCCCATTTGGCCTGCATTGAAGTGGACGAGCTGACCGGCGCTGTCGAAGTCAAAAATTATGCCGCGGCAACAGAGGCGGGACGCGTTCTCAACCCCCAGACCTTTACGCAGCAGGTGCAGGGCGCGATTGCGCAGGGTATCGGTTACGCGCTTTATGAAGAAATTAAAATGGAGCAGGGGCGTCTGCTGACACCGGACTTTACTACCTATCATATCCCCGGCGCGATGGATGTTCCGGAGATCAGCTCACAAATTGTCGAAACATGGGAGCCGTCCGGTCCCTATGGCATGAAGGGCGTCGGCGAGGTCGGTTCCAACGGTCCGCTGCCTGCCATTGCCAATGCCCTGGCCGATGCCTGCGGTATCCGTTTGACTTGTTCTCCCCTGAAGCAGGAACGGGTGCTGGAAGCTTTGTCTCAGTCCCGGCGGGAAGGAGGCAGCTGATGAATATCCGGTTTACGCTTAACGGGAAGGCAATGGATCTCGATGCGGCTGCGGATCGGCGGGTGGTGGATCTTCTGCGGGAAGACCTCGGCCTGACGGGCGCCAAGGAAGGGTGCGGTGCCGGAGAATGCGGGACCTGCTCGATCCTGGTGGACGGCGAACACCGCCTCTCCTGTCTGATGATCGCAGCCCAGCTTTCCGGCCGGGATGTTGTGACCATTGAGGGACTATCCGAAAAGGACCGTTTGCATCCGCTTCAGGAATCTTTTATTCGCCATGGAGCGGTGCAATGCGGGTTTTGTACGCCGGGTATGATTATCGGGGCGGCAGCGCTTCTGAAACGCAACCCGCAGCCCTCACGGGAAGAGATCCGCGAGGGACTTGCCGGAAATCTTTGCCGCTGCACGGGATACCAGAAGATCGTGGATGCTGTCGAAGCGGCTTTGCTGCCGGAGGAGAAACTATGAGACAGGTGCGCCTTCCTCAAACGCTTGCCGATTTGTGGTCTCTCCTGAACAAGGATCCCACTGCCCTGATATTTTCCGGTGGTACGGACTTGTTTGTCAAAATGCGAGCGGATAAGGTTGCCGCCAGCACGATGATTGGACTGGAAAGGCTTGCGGCGCTCAGAGACATTCGGGAAGATAACGGTGACATCCGGATCGGCGCTTGCGCTACGCATGAAAATATTCTGCGCCACCCGCTGATTGCGGCGCACCTGCCTGTGCTGGTCCAGGCGCTCAGGACGCTGGGGTCTCCTCCGATCCGCACAATGGGAACCATCGGCGGCAACATCTGTACTGCCTCACCGGCGGGGGACACTCTGCCGCCCCTGTATGTCCTGAGGGCGGAAGTGGAGATCGCTTCGTCAAAAGGCAGTCGATCCGTGCCCATCCCGGACTTCATTGCCGGCCCCGGACAGATAAGACTTGCGGCAGGTGAAATTGTCACAGGTGTTCGCGTAAAAAAGCCCGCGGAATTCAACCTTCATCATTTTGAAAAAGTCGGACAGCGCAAGTCCATGTCTTGTGCGGTTGCCGGCATGGCCGCTCTCCTCAGGGTCACACCTTCCGGAGCCATTGAAGCGTGCCGTCTGGCCTGGGGCAGTGTCGGCCCCACCGTTATGACGGATGCCGGAATTGAAAACTTTCTGACCGGCAAAATACTTTCGCCAGACACGTTATCCGCCGCTGCCCGACAAGTTACCCGTATGGTTATGCCCATTGATGATGTCCGGGCCACGGCGGATTACCGCCGGACTGTATCGGGCAATCTCCTTCTGCGACTTTCCGGTATGGAGAATCCCACCATAGAATTGAAGAGACAAAGCCCTTCAGAAGGGATGTAAAAGAGTGAACTGCCGGTTTGAAAAAAAAGATAAGAGGAGCATCGCTCTTTTTACCTTATTTGTTTTTCTTGTCCTGTTGTCGGGATGCTCCCGTGATTCCGAAAACAACCGTATCCTGCCCGGCCCGGCTCAGATGAACGTCCCCGGATATTCCATCGGTGTGCCGCAAGGCTCAGCCGCCATGACGGTTGTTGAACAAAAATTTCTAATAACGGAACCGGAAAGTCCTGCGATGACGCTGAAAATCGCGACGGACGGTTTGAACGAACCGATGAACTTTTATGCCGATGGGAAACTGACGGGATTCGATATGGAGTTTGTAAAAAGGCTCGCTTATTTTCTCAACGCAAAAGTCACGTATCAGACCATGGAATTTTCCGCACTGGTGATCGCCGCGCAGGCCGGAAAGGTTGACTTGCTGATAGCGGATTTGAATGCCACGCCGGAGCGCCGGAAGAAACTGCTGTTTTCCGATCCCTATATGGATTCGGAAGTTGCCTTTCTTGTCCGCAAGGACAGGATTCCCGGGGGTGCGGCAGTCCGGCAGATAACGGATATTTCTCAGCTGGCCTTCAAAAAAGTCGGTATTATCACCGGCTCCGTCTATGATGGCATGTTGAAAAAATATGTCCCCGGAGCTGTTCCCGAGTACTTCAACAGCTTTTCCGATGAAACGGAAGCGCTCAAGACCGGAAAGATCGCAGCCTTTCTGGTGGATGAACCGGTGGCCAGAGACATCATTAATAGAACATCAGGTGTGATTACATTAGAAAAAGCATTGACAACGCATAGCTATGCGTTTGCGTTTTCCAAGACGCAAACCGGGCTGCACCAAGAGGTCAATGCCGCGTTAAAAGCAATGCAGGACGACGGCACGCTTAAAAAGATTGATGCCCGGTGGTTCGGCAGGGATGAAGCGGCCAAGGTTCTGCCGGATATCAAACTCGAAGGCAAAAACGGGGTCATCCGGTTTGCCACAAACAGCAACCTGGCGCCGTTTGCCTACCATCAGCATGGAAAAATGGTGGGATATGACATTGACATCATCATGCGGATCGCCTCGAAACTTGGCCGTAAACTTGAAATTGTCGATATGGATGTCGCCGCGATCATTCCCTCTCTGATATCGGGTAAAAGCCATATGGCCGGATGCGGCATCACCATGACGGAAGAACGCGCCCAGTCTGTTCTTTTCAGCATTCCCAATTACAGGGGCGGCACGGTTGTGATGGTGGCGGCAGGCGTCGATTCCCGGGAAAACGCCGGAGGCAAAAGTATCTGGGCTGGCCTGGGTAGAAGTTTCCATCGGACCTTCATGGTTGAAGATCGCTACAAGCTCGTCTTGCAGGGCCTGTGGGTTACCATCGTGATATCGATCCTCTCGGCTGTTTTCGGCACGTTGCTGGGATTTGTCGTCTGTATGATGCGCCGGGCGAAAACCAGGGTGGCGAATATTCCGGCCAGAGTCTTTATCCGCGCGATTCAGGGAACCCCCATTGTCGTGCTGCTGATGATTTTATACTACATCGTTTTCGGCAGTATAGATATTAATGCGATTGCCGTGGCCATTGTCGGTTTTTCCATTAACTTTGCCGCCTATGTGTCTGAGATGATGAGAACAGGCATTGACGCGGTGGATAAGGGACAGCATGAAGCCGCTTATGCCATTGGCTTTAACAGAATTCAGGTCTTTACCAACATCACCCTGCCGCAGGCGGCAAAGCACGTCCTGCCGGTGTTCAAAGGCGAGTTTATCTCCATGCTCAAGATGACATCGGTAGTCGGTTACATTGCCATTCAGGATCTGACCAAAATCAGCGATATCATCCGCAGCCGCACCTATGAGGCTTTCTTTCCCCTCCTTGCCACCGCCCTGATTTATTTTACCATTGCCTATGTGATGGCTTTTCTGTTGTCACGGGTGGAAATGCAAATTGATCCGAAGTGGCGCAAAAGGGTGGTGAAAGGCGTGGTGAGCCGATGATCAGCGTGAAAAAATTATCCAAATATTTTGGCGATCTGGCTGTCCTGAAAGATGTCAATGTTGAAATTAAAAAGGGTGAGGTGATTGCCGTCATCGGCCCGTCCGGCACCGGCAAGAGTACCTTATTGCGCTGCCTCAACCTTCTGGAGGAGCCTACCTCCGGCGAGATTATCATTGACGGCGTCAACCTTCTGGACAAGAAAACCAACGTCTTTAAAATTCGTCAGAAGATGGGCATGGTTTTCCAGTCCTTTAATCTTTTTTCACATTTGATGGTGATTGAAAATATCATGCTCGGGCCGGTGGACTTGTTAAAGACCAGCCGTCAGGATGCGTTTGATGAAGGCATGAAGCTGTTGGCCATGGTGGGACTTGCTGAAAAAGCGTATGCCTATCCCGACGAGTTGTCAGGCGGGCAGAAGCAGCGGGTGGCCATTGCCAGAACACTGGCCATGAAACCCGAAATCGTGCTGTTTGACGAGCCGACTTCCGCGCTGGACCCGACCATGATCAGCGAGGTGCTGGCGGTTATCCGCAAGCTGGCGGCAGACGGGATGACCATGATGATTGTCACCCATGAAATGAAATTTGCGCGGGATGTCTCCACGCGCGTTTTATATATGGACGAGGGGATCATCTTTGAAGAGGGGACGCCGCAGCAGATCTTTGATGATCCGCAGAAGGACAAAA
>DFZJ01000096.1 GCA_002382045.1 Syntrophaceae bacterium UBA4059 | reverse complement strand
TTCTATGAGGCTATTGGAAGGTCGGGGAAACCGGCCAGAGGAAGGGGATCATCACTCGAAAACATAGCCCCTTTTTTGGCACTTCAGAACTTAAAACCATTTATAAACAATGACTTAATCAATTCGACAATGCCAATTAAATTTATGCTTGCAAAAGGAGCCACAGCATGGGGATACAGGGCAGAAATACTGCCAAAAATTTGCGAGGTTTACCTGAAGGCTCGTGACGCAAAAGCATTACTAAAATCACAAGAGAAATTTGCGATAGCCTGTGACTTGATTGTTCGTGGACTTGCCCATGTTGGCATTATCGCCCTTGTGGACGAAGCTACTGGTTATCAAAGAGACCGCGCCAAAGATGATCTTGCTAAAATTTTAGAAGCGTTTGTCGCTAAAGAATTGCAACCTTGGATTAAGACTTTTCCAAATGATTATTTTGAAGAACTTTTTAGACTGAGAGGGTTAACCTACCCTGGTAATGGCGTAAAGAGGCCGCAATACTTTGGACACATAACTAACGACATCATATATAGACGCCTAGCACCCGGGGTATGGAGAGAACTCAAAGAAAAAGCGGAAAAGGATGAAAAGGGAAGGATGAAGCATAGACTTCATCAAGGATTAACGATAGATCTTGGTCATCCAAAATTAAGAGACTTGTTATCATCGGTTACAACTATTATGAAACTAAGCGAACAGTGGGAAGATTTTAAAAATAAATTAGATAGAATACATCCGGCATATAATGAAACAATGTTGCTCCCCTTTGAATTAAAGGATGATACAGGAAAGGGAATTTAATCTTTCTTCCATCTTGCTTTAGCGGCCTTCTCCGCTATCTCTTTGCGCCTCTTAGTTGTTAGGCTTTCCGCTCTAGCCTTGCCACCTTTTAACCCGCCTAGCCGTCCTAATGCGACGGCGGCGGGGTTCTTTGTGGCCTGTGCTTCTGTTTCCTGGCTTTCGTTCGTTGTCTGATCGACAATAAACGCTGCAAGTTTGTTTAAATCCCTGGGTGTGTGTTTTAATTTTTTCATGGCCTAAGCGTAGCATAACCGCTCAAGCATTTCAAGGGGGTGTTATTTTAAACTGACCCACTACCAGATATTGTAGCTATTTACTCGATAACCAAATAATATGTTATAATGGACAAGGGAAATCGACATTGAAATCCTGTCCAGAGGAGGAGGTTTGATGAAGGATACCGATGAGATAAACCCGATGGCGGATGATTTGAAAAAATGCGTGGAATTTCATGGTCACATCTGCCCAGGCTTAATTTATGGTTACCGCGTGGCCAGAGAAGCGATGCGGTTGATGAACATCGGGAGGTCCAGCGACGAGGAAGTGGTGGCTGTTTGTGAAAACGATTCCTGCGCGGTTGACGCGCTTCAGGTTTTGCTGGGCACGGTGGCGGGCAAGGGAAATCTGCTCATTCATAATTATGGAAAAAACGCCTATACGGTGCAGAGCCGCGCCCATCGTGTTGCGTATCGTTTTTCGCGCCGGGCAAGCTACGATTACGTGGGTCAAGACAGGGAAGCTTTTGAACGACTGGGAGCGGCCGTGGCCGCCGGAACCGCCTCAGAGGCGCAGCAAAATGAGTTCAAACGTCTAAAAATCAAAGACCTGCTGGCGCGACCTTTCGAGGATATCTTTACCACCAGCGAGGCGCCGTTTGAGGATATTCCTTACGCGCCGCTTGCGCCGTCTGCGCCCTGCGCCATCTGCGGCGAGATGACAATGATGACGAAGATGACGGTGGGCGAAGGGGGTGTCAGCGTCTGTGCGCCCTGCTCAAGAAAATAAATATAATACTTGAATAAATAAGGAGGTTACGATGAAGGATCTGCAATACATGAGCATTGCCGAAGCAGCGATGAACAAGATTCGCAAAGGCGTATTTCTGAGTGTCCGGGCAGACGATGCGCAGAACACCATGACGATTGGCTGGGCCTTGATGGGCGTCATCTGGCAGAAGCCGATGCTGATGGTGGCCGTGCGCGATTCCCGTTATACTTTCAGCATTATCGAAAAGGCGGCTGATTTTACGGTGAGCATTCCCGCGGGAGATATGAGCAAAGAAATTGCCTTTTGCGGAACAAAATCAGGCCGGGACACGGACAAATTTAAAATGTGCCGCCTCGAGACGGCGGACGGAAAAACTGTTGTCTCGCCCATCATTAAAGTGGCGGGGATCCATTTTGAATGCAAAATTGTTTATAAATCCGCCATGAATCCCGCCTTTCTGGATAAAAAATACGACCAGTCGCTTTATCCCCAAAAAGACTATCACACGCTCTACTACGGCGAAATTCTGGCCTGCTACGAACTGTGACAATGTAGTGCGGGTTTTCAAACCCGCCTGGCAGGTAAACGAGCGTAACCGGAAAAACCTTCGGTGCGACGCGCCGGAACGAGAGGGAATCAGCTACAATATTGAGCGGGGCGGACCGTTTGAAATCCATATTTTTTGGCGGTGAAGAGCTGTTTGTGGCGACGTTGCAAAGTGTCGGGGAAAGCGTCGTATTCTCAATCACGGCTAAGGTTGCTTCGATCCATTAGCGCCCGCGCGATAGCGGTATGGATATAAAAAACCGGCTTCCACAAGATGCACCGCGAATCACCGGCGCGAGGAGCGACCGTCCGGTGGATTGATTGGTTCAGCAATTCGTTCTCTTGAATCCTTTATGGCCTGAAGAATATCTTTAGTGGTGGCTTTGGTTTTTATACCAGGTATTGCAAAGGGAGAACGGGATGTTTTTTTGAAGGCAATTGTAAATACTTCACCGCCACGCCTCTGGATAATCACATCTTCCTCGCGGGCGATATTAAGAATCTCGGCAAAACGCTGTCTTGCTTCCGAATAGGTATATACTTTCATAAACTCACTCCATAATTTTAATGCCGATTTTTCCGGCAATCTCTCTCATCTGCCTATCGAGAGTTAATAAGGGGCTGCGATGGCTAAGAGCGCATTCTAAAAAATAGGCATCGTATGCATAAGTATTGTGCTCTATGGCGATCTTCAATGCCGGCGCAACCAGATCATGTCCCTCCGTCAGACTGATGACTAATTTTTTTTCAGGCTCATTGAGAGCGACCGCAATAAAAGTATTTGTATCAGCAATGATTTTCATGAGTACAATTGTACGCCAATATTTTTTTTGTCAAGCCGAACGATGAAAGCGTTTAGTTTCAACCTTGCGAATTGAGCAGAGATATTGTAGGAATTTACGGAAAAATCCGACAATGAATGATTGAACCATGAGCAAGTTTTCCGCAGGGGTTCATTCCGGAAGGAGCGATATGGAAAGCCAGATAGCCAAAGCGATTCATCTTCAATTTCAGCCCGTAGCCTTGCTCTGGTCTGATGAAAAACCAGAAGGCGCCATGCAGTTTTCCCCCGGCAAGTGGGGCTGTGTAATGTGGCTGGCCGTGCATGCCGCCAAGGGCAAGCCTGCCGTGGCCGATAAACAAACGTTCGGCTGTGTCGGTGGCGGGGTGGGTTTGGGTTTCGGCAATCAGTATAAGAATTTTCCCGGCGGCGAAGAAGGATTCTGTTACTTTTTGTCATCAGGAAATGCAGATCGTCCGGGCGGCGCCGTGCTTGCTGAACAAATCAAACCTTTCATGACCAAAGAGAGCCACGATAATTTTCTGCATGGCGAGCGTTACATCAAAAGCCCGGAACTGGTTTCCAGGTTTGTTCAGACCTTGCCGATCATGGATATTCCGGCGGCCTATGTTGTCTTTAAACCGCTTTCCGACGTCGATCCGGCCAAAGAAAAACCGCAGACGATTATTTTCTTTGCCAAGCCCGACCAACTTTCCGCGCTGGTTGTGCTGGCCAATTATGGCCGCGGCGACAATGAAAATGTAATGATTCCTCATGCCGCCGGGTGCCAGACCATCGGCATCTATCCGTATCGCGAGGCCGGATCGGCCAGACCGCGCGCTGTTGTGGGACTGACGGATCTTTCCGCCCGAGTGTATGTCCGCAAACAATTGGGCAGCGAAAACTTCATGACGTTTGCCGCGCCGTTTGCCCTGTTTACGGAAATGGAGCAAAATGTTCACGGCTCTTTTCTTACGCGGCATACCTGGCAGAGCCTGTTGGCCGAACCGGATTAATGTCTGGTTGTTATTTGTTTTTCAGTGTGAAAGGAAAGGACATCCTTATCAGGGACGGCTCATCTGCCATGAATCACCATCGTATCAACCCCGATGATATCCTTGATCCCGACAAAGAGGGCGTCAAAACATCGGAAACACCCACCCCGGAATCCCGTGAAGAAAACCCGGTTGCTGGGGCTCACGGATTCCCTGACGCTGGAAAGTTTTGTTTTCGGGACACTGCGTCCGGGAAATTTTGCAATCTGAAAAGCGGAACCTCGTCTTCTTTTCTGCTGGGGTAAAATTTTTTATGTTGCCTTTGGTTTTCATGCTGGTTCTTTTCTGAAAAAAAGTGTAAATAGCTTTTCAGAAAAAATAGGATATTGTCCCGTGGCAATATCAAAATGATTGTATTTACCTGAAAGGAGAGTCAAATGAATTACCTGTTGCAACCGAAAAAGTATCAGAGCTTGATGGTTGATGAAGGATCAAAAGCGATCATGGACAAAACGATCGCCTTCTTCGAGAAGATGGGCAAGACCAGGCTTACGGAAGATTTCAACAAGAAGGTGTGGTATCGCGAATTTGTCGATTTTATCGCCAAAGAGCAGATCTTTGCCAAGCTGCTTACGCCCAGCCAGTATGGGGGCGGTGATCCGGACTGCCGCTGGGACACGGCCCGCAACAGTGAATACAGCGAACTGCTGGCCTTTTACGGATTGGGTTACTGGTATTGCTTTCAAGTCAGCATCCTGGGCCTCGGCCCCATCTGGATGAGCCCCAATGAAAAGGCCAAGCTCAAGGCCGCTGATCTGCTTAAAAAAGGAGCGATCTTTGCCTTTGGTCTTTCTGAAAAAGCGCATGGCGCGGATATTTACTCCACCGAGACCACGCTGACACCCAAAGGAGACGGAACCTGGGTGGCCAACGGAGAAAAATATTATATCGGCAACGGCAACGAGGCGGAAATGGTCTCGACGCTGGGCAAGATTAAGGACGGCACCGACGACTACACCTTTTTTGTCACCAACTACCGGAACAAGGCCTACGAGTTGAAGAAGAACGTTATTTCCCATCAGGAATACGTTTCCAACTTCGCGCTTCATGATTATCCCATTACCGAAGATGATATTCTTTCGCGGGGATCGCATGCCTGGGATTCATCGCTCAATACCGTGAATGTCGGCAAATTCAATATTGGTCCGGCGTCGATCGGCGTGGCCCAGCATAGTTTTTATGAGGCCATTACCCATGCGGCCAATCGTATCCTCTACGGCATTCACGTGACGGATATGCCGCATGTGAAGAAAAATTTTATGGATGCCTGGCTCAGGATCGTGGGTATGAAGCTCTATCAGCGCCGGTCCACGGATTATTTCCGCAACGCCAACGCCAATGACCGCCGCTATCTTCTCTACAATCCGACCAGCAAGATGAAAGTGACCACCCAGGCCGAAGAAGTGATTAATCTGCTCTGGGAAGTGATTGCCGCCAAGGGATTTGAAAAGGACACCTATTTCTGGACAGCGACTGCCGACATCCGGGGACCTTCCAAGCTTGAGGGCACCGTTCACGTGAATGTGCAGCTCATTCGCAAGTTCATGAAGAACTACTTCTTCAGCCCCGCAGAGTATAAATCTGTCGCGCCGGATTTCTCTGTAAAAGACGATATGTTTCTCTTCAACCAGGGGCCGACCAAAGGCCTGGGCAAAGTGGTGTTTCACGACTATAAGCCGGTTTTTGAAGCCAATAAGCAGCTGCCGAACGTAGCCATCTTCATCAAGCAGATTGAGCTCTTCAAGGAATTGCTGGAGAAAGCAGGTCCGGACAAAGCCCAGGATATGGATCCCATCTTCTCTCTGCCGCTGGGCGAAATGTTTTCCATCGTGGTCTATGGCCAGTTGATTCTGGAACAGGCTAAATTTGATCATGTTGATCCGGATATCGTCAATCAGATCTTTGATTTCATGGTGCGCGATTTTGCCCGCTTCGGCCTGCAAATCTACGGCACGCACAGCACCAAGGAAGAACAGCGCGCCTATTGCAAGGAAATCATGCTCATCAAGGCGCAGGCGGATGATGCCCAGTATAACAGGGTCTGGGATCAATATGTATTTGTGCTCAACGGCGAATACGCGATGAACGAATAGACTGCGCCGCAGCCATTGATTGGTGCTGAAAAAGGGAGAGAACGGTGTTTCTCTCCCTTTTCTTTGGTGCGTATAGGCTTTGGCGCACCAAAGAAAAATGTAGATTATGAAAATCAAAATCTGCTTCCAGCAGAAAGATATTAAGATGAAACCTTGAATAATCAAAAGGATAGGTGTATGAAAACATGCAGCAATTGTGGACAATCCATTCAGGAAGACAGCAACAAGAACCAGACTGAGATTTTGGGTGACCTCTTTGAAAAATCAACCAGCGCGGTTGACGATCATTGTCTGTGTCAAGCCTGCAAGGAAAAGTTGGGTATGTTCAGCCTGATGGGTTTTGGTGCGTGAAGTTTATTTTCAGGAGAATACTTAATGCTGTAATGATCCCTGATGATGTTCAAGACTTCTGTGCCGAAGGAAAGTGATAACTATTTTTGACGGATCTGTAATGATGCGACTCGAAGAAATTCAACCTAAAGCAGCAATATCCGGCATTATTCCAAACGGCCACATAACAATTGTCAGTGTCCAGTGGTATGGCTCAGAGGCCATGGAAATCACTTACAAGACGCCCGACGGGAAACTGGCCAATGAACTGCTCTATCGGCATGACGAGCCGCGCCTGGAACTTGTGCAGAAGGGACGGCCATGGAGTTTCGATGGTGACGGTGCAATGTTCCGTCTGGCGTCCGAGGCGCGACGTATCCGCCTGGCCTATTTATTTGATCCATTGCTTGCCATTCATACATCAATTGTTGAACCGCTGCCGCATCAGATAACGGCCGTTTACGAATCCATGCTGCCTCGGCAGCCTCTGCGCTATCTGCTGGCCGATGATCCTGGCGCCGGAAAAACCATTATGGCAGGATTGCTGATCAAAGAACTGATTGCCCGTGGCGACTTGCAGCGGTGCCTGATTGTCTGCCCCGGAAGTCTTGCCGAACAATGGCAGGACGAACTCTGGAGTCGCTTTCATATTCCATTTGAAATACTCACCAATGATAAACTGGAGGCTGCGCGCACCGGCAACTGGTTCATGGAAACCGACCTGGTGATTGNNGTAACGAAGATGTCCAGTTAAAGCTTCAAGCTCCCGATTGCCGCTGGGACCTTGTTGTTTGTGACGAAGCGCACAAGATGTCAGCCACCGTTTTCGGCGGGGACACGAAATACACCAAACGCTATCGGCTCGGACAGCTTCTTTCGACGGTTACCCGGCATTTCCTGCTCATGACGGCAACCCCGCACAACGGCAAAGAAACGGACTTTCAATTATTCATGGCGCTGCTGGATGGCGACCGTTTTGAGGGACGTTTTCGCGACGGTGTTCACGTCCAGGATGTTTCCGATTTGATGCGCCGTATGGTCAAAGAAAATCTTCTTAAATTTGACGGAACGCCATTATTTCCGCAACGGATCGCCTATACCGTGCCTTACAAACTCTCCGATGCCGAAGCTCAACTGTATAAGGCCGTTACGGATTACGTTCGCGAGGAATTCAACCGTGCGGAAGCACTGGAAAACGACAAACGCTCCGGAACCGTGGGGTTTGCCCTGACCATCCTGCAGCGACGGTTGGCCTCATCCCCAGAGGCCATCTATCAATCACTACGTCGCCGTAGGGAAAGGCTTGAAAGCCGTTTGCGTGAACTGGAATTGCTGCAACGGGGTGGTGCCATAGCGCCAATTTCTGATCCGGCCCTTCGGACATTGGATGCGGAAGACGTAGAGGATTTGGAAGACGCGCCGGACAATGAAGTCCAGGAGGCAGAAGAAGAAATCCTCGACCAAGCGACTGCGGCGCGGTCTATTGTTGAGTTAAAAGCGGAAATAGAGACACTTAAAAATCTGGAATCCTTAGCGCTCAACATCCGCCGCAGCGGTACAGACACAAAATGGTGCGAATTATCAAAATTATTGGGTGAAATATTCATGACGCCCGGATGTGTTGCCGAATCGACGCCGCCTTACGGAGCAGGTCAGATACCGCCACCCACCCCTTCACCGCATCAGAAACTGGTTATCTTCACCGAACACCGGGACACGCTGAATTATCTGGAAAGTCGCATCAGCACATTGCTGGGGGAAAAAGACACGATTGCCATCATTCACGGTGGCATAGGACGGGAAGATCGTGCGAAAGAACAGGAAGCCTTTAAACATGATCCCAGAGTGAAGATTTTATTGGCAACCGATGCCGCCGGTGAAGGGATCAACCTGCAGCGAGCCCACTTGATGATCAATTATGACCTGCCGTGGAATCCCAACCGCATTGAACAGCGTTTTGGACGCATACACCGTATTGGGCAAACGGAAGTTTGTCATCTCTGGAACCTTGTTGCTGACGAAACCCGTGAAGGTGATGTTTATCGCAAGCTGCTCGACAAGCTTGAGCAGGCGCGTCAATCGCTGGGCGGTCAGGTATTCGATGTATTGGGCAAATTAGAGTTTGAAGGAAAAACACTTCGTGACCTGCTCATTGAGGCCGTCCGGTATGGCGAGCAACCGGAAGTCAAAGCTTACCTGACAACGATAGTCGATAAGGCGCTCGACCAGAGCCATATTCGAGAATTATTGGATGAGCATGCGCTGGTTCATAATACGATGGATGTCAGTCGCGTATTTAGCATTCGGGAAGCCATGGAACGAGCGGAAGCCCGGCGTCTGCAACCGCATTATATTGAATCGTTTTTCCTGGAAGCCTTCCATCACCTGGGGGGCAAGGCCAAACAGCGCGAATCCAAACGCTATGAAATAACCCATGTCCCTGCACCTGTCAGAAATCGCGACCGTTTGATCGGGATTCGTGAACCAGTAATGCCGCGTTATGAGCGGATTGTATTCGAGAAACTGCTGACAGCGCCACAAGGTCAGCCGCTTGCCGCTTTTATCTGCCCGGGACATCCTCTCCTGGATTCCGTTATCGACCTGACCCTTGAGCGGCACCGCGATCTTTTGAAGAGAGGCGCAATACTGGTGGATAATAAAGATGACAGCACACAGCCCCGCGTTCTTTTTTACCTCGAACATGCCATTCAAGACGCCACACTGACGCGCACAGGGGAACGGCGCGTTGTTTCTAAACGCATGCTCTATGTGGAGCTTGACGCCGAGGGCAAGGCAAGTCACATGAATTATGCTCCCTATCTTGATTATCGTCCGCTCAAGGAAGATGAACCCGGTCCCGAGGAAATTCTCAGCCGTCCGGAATGCGCATGGATCACCCACGAATTGGAACAGACAGCCCAAAAACATGCCGTGGCAAATGTCGTACCGGAGCATTTGTCGGAAGTGAAGGCAAACAAGCTTAGGTTGATTGCCAAAACGGAAGCGGCGGTAAAAGATCGATTGACCAAGGAAATTAATTATTGGGATCATCGCGCCGAAGAACTCAAACTTCAGGAGCAGGCGGGAAAACCCAACGCCCGGCTCAATTCCGGTGAGGCGAGAAAACGAGCCGATAGTTTACAGGGGCGCTTGCATAAACGATTGGAAGAACTCAAACTGGAAGC
>DFZJ01000067.1 GCA_002382045.1 Syntrophaceae bacterium UBA4059 | reverse complement strand
CCGTAGCCAGAAGGCTCAGAGGCTTTAACCAGCCCTTCCAGAGGGTGACGGACCATGGCACGCTGGGATTTTTATGGATATCAGCGTAAATGGCCGGTTTTTCTTTCAGCACATACATGAAGTGTGTGCCACCGACGTATTGATTCCCGTAAGTTACGGCATCCCCGCCCAGGTCTTTGGCGCGTTTCTCGGCGACTTTCAGCATCTTTTCCTTCACGCCCCAGGACAGAGCGCCCGTCGGGCAGGCTTTCACGCATGCCGGGTCCATACCGCTGGTAATCCGGCTTTCGCACATGTCGCATTTGTAGACCTTGTCCGTTGCCGCATCATAGCGCGGAATTTCAAACGGGCAGGCCGCGACACATTCCTTGCATCCGATGCACTTTTCGTGATCCAGACCGACGGTTTTGGTGTCTTTGTTATAGTGCAGAGCACCGCTGGGACAAACCGTCACGCACGCTGCATCGGTACAGTGCATGCAGGCTTCTTTGCGGAATAACCATTTAACATTGCCGGTTTTATCCACGTAGTCCTGGAAATGGATCAGCATGAATGTATTCGGCGTTAGAGACGGCGGGTTCTGGTAAGTGCCCCGATTTTCCGTCTGCGAGGCTTTCAGTGCGTTCCACTGTTTGCAGGCCAGCTGACAGCCGCGGCAGGCGGTGCATTTCGAATCATCATATAATTTAATTTTTTCGGTCATCTTACCTTCCTCCCTTCTTTACAACATTCACCATGAAGGCTTTACTCTCCGGAATCATGGTGTTGGCGTCGCCGATGGTTGGAACCAGCAGGTTCGCCGCATCGCCATGCGTAAAGACTTCGGCTTTTTTATCGCCGGGATTATAGGTCCGGTCTTTCGTTGTGATCCATCCAAAATGCCAGGGAATGCCGACTTCATGAATCGTGTTGCCGTCGATGTTGAACGGTTTGAAGCGCGGTGTGACGATAGCCGAGCATTCCACTTCGCCACGCGCTGACTTGACAATACATTTGTCACCGCTTTGAATTCCTTTATCCCTGGCCAGCTCTTCGCTCATTTCCACAAACATACCCGGCTGCATTTCGGCCAGCCACGGGCACCAGCGGGTTAGAACGCCCGTCTGCCAGTGCTCGCTGACGCGATAGGTCGAACAGATAAACGGGAAACGCGGATCGCAACTGGTCACGCTGGCGTAAACATCCAGATCGGACCCCACGCCTTTCTTGTCGAAACGTTTGATCGCCGGATTGTTCTTTTGCGGAGACAGCAGGTTCTTTTCCACCGGACACTCCAGAGGCTCGTAGTGTTCGGGGAAAGGACCATCGGCCAGACCCGGTCCATAGAGACTGGCCACGCCATCCGATTTCATGATAAACGGAGGCCGGCCCTTGCCGGGATCGCCTGCGCCATCCGGAACATCGCCCGTCCATTTCTCTCCATTCCACGTAA
This sequence comes from Syntrophaceae bacterium UBA4059, assembly GCA_002382045.1. GTDB lineage: Bacteria > Desulfobacterota > Syntrophia > Syntrophales > Smithellaceae > UBA8904. The sequence continues at coordinate 13,501 of DFZJ01000067.1, read as the reverse complement.
TAACAGCGCGTGTTGGATCCCAGGGCTTGCCGTTTAAGTCAACGGAAGCGCCATTGTAGATGATGCGGCGGTTGACCGGCCAGGACCAGCACCATTCGGGATACAGACCCAATCCTGTGGGATCGGCCTGACCGCGGCGCATGGCCAAATTGCCTTTTTCGCCGACGGAACCGCAATAAACCCAGCAACCCGATGACGTGGAACCGTCATCCTGCAGCCAGGCGAAGGTCGGAACGGGATCGCCCTTTTTGAATTCCTTGAACTCACCTTTCTTGGTCGGGTTTTCCACTTTTTTATCCTCAAGGAAGAAGCCGTTGATTTCGGCTGCGACTTTGCGGGGATCATAATGATAATGCTTGCCAACCATTTTGCCGTAGGGCCAGGTTAACTTTGTGAGGGCTTCTTTGTGCGGACCGCCCTTTTTCTCATAAAGATCCTGAACTTTAAACAGGATCTCACTCATGATATCGCCGTCGGGCAGAGCATCTCCCACAGGGTTAACCGCCTTATAGCGCCACTGCATTAAGCGGCCACTGTTGGCGATGCTGCCTTCTTTTTCAATGGAAGACGCGCAGGGCAGCATGAAAACTTCTGTTTTGATCTTGGTGGGATCCATGCCGGGACCACGCCAGAAAGACCCTGTTTCGTTATCAAACAGGTTGACATTGACCATCCAATCAACCTTCGCCAAAGCCTGGCGGACTTTGTTGGAGTGAGCGCCGGAACAGGCGGGGTTCATACCCCAGGCGAAGAAGCCCGTGAATTTTCCTTTGTACATCTGATCAAAAATCGTCAACCAGGAGTAATTGACACCATCATCAAGTTTGGGCATCGCTGCATAAGCTTCATCAAGCGTCAGATTTTTCCCGTACATGGAACGCAGGAAGCTGGCCACATATTTGGGTTTGTTCTTCCACCAGTTGAGACTGTCTTTTTCCTTGGTTGTCGGCGTATTCTTTTCATTATACACTTTAAGCGTCGGCCAGGATGCCACCGGCGTGCCGAGGTAGCCGGGCCAGATATGGAACAAAAGGCCATGGTCGGTGGAACCCTGCACGTTGCCCTCACCTCTCATGGCCGCGACGCCGCCGCCCGCGATGCCCATGTTGCCCAGAAGCAACTGAATGATGCACATCGTGCGGATGTTCTGCACGCCGACGGTGTGCTGGGTCCAGCCCATCGCGTAAAGCTCAACACCGGCCTTATCCGGTTTGCCGGTTGAAGCATAGAGTTTGTAAACTTCAAGCAGCTTGTCTGTTGGCGTTCCGGTAATTTTGGTGACGAGTTCCGGCGTGTAGCGTGAATAGTGTTTCTTCAAGAGCTGGAAAACGCAGTTGGGATCTTTCAGACTCTTGTCTTTCAAAATAACGCCACCAGCGCCGGTCTGATAAGACCAGGTCCCCTTGTCATACTTACCGTCCGTCAAACCGGAAAACACACCCTTGTTCTGACCGGGCATTTTAAATTCCGGATTAACCAGGAAACTGGCGTTGGTGTAATGTTTGACATACTCTTCAAAATACAGATTATTGTCGAGAATGTATTTAATCATGCCGCCCAGGAAAGCGATATCCGTTCCAGAACGAAGAGGTGCATATAGATGAGACTTGGATGCCGATTGCGTGAAGCGCGGGTCAACGCAGATGATTTTTGCGCCGCGTTTGTCCACCGCTTCCTGAATCCATTTAAAGGACACCGGGTGATTGGAAGCCGGATTGCTTCCCATGATTAAAATCACATCGCTGTTTTTAAAATCGACCCAGTGATTGGTCATTGCGCCGCGTCCGAACGACTCTGCCAGAGCCGGTACAGTTGGGCTGTGTCAGATACGGGCCTGATGTTCAATATAAACAAGGCCCAACCCCCTGAGGAATTTTTGATACGTGAAGCATTCTTCCAGGTCCATCGCCGCGCTGCCTACCGAGGCAATGCCTTCGGTGCGATTGACGAGTTCACCCTTGGCATTGGTTTGCTTGAAACTGGCATCCCGGCTTTTCTTGACATTTTCAGCGATCTTTTCCAGCGCCCATTCCCACTCGACTTCTTTCCAGGCAGTGGCAAAAGGTGCGCGATAAAGCGGTTTGCCGAGACGATTTTCATTCACGGCCATCTGGTAGATGGAACCGCCCTTGCTGCACAGAGAACCTCTGTTGATGGGGCTATCGGGATCCCCCTCTGTGTTGACGACCTTCCCGTCGCGTACGGACACGATAATGCTGCACCCTACGGAACAGTAAGGACAAACGGTGGTGGTTTCTTTGGCATACTTGATCTTCAGTTCCTTTGCGTGCGCGGATACCGGTGTCAGGCTGATGCCCAAACCGCTCACTGCCGCGACAGCGCCGGAAAGTTTCAAGAAACCTCTTCTGCTGACGTTCATGAATTCTTTCTCCTCTCCTCAGAATTTCAAAATATTCTTTTCATGATCCTTAACCTTAAAACGTGCAGCCATTTCCATATTGAAAACATTTCCAGAAAAAACTGCTGTGGAAAAACCAAGGCTAAGAAGCACGACGTTTTTCAGGAAAACAACCTTTAAACTGCGCTATTGCTATACATTCATTGTCGGGTGTTGTCAACGCAAAAATGCGAGTAATTTCATCTGTTTATGTCATATTTGACATAATAAGAAACGCTAGTTAGATCGTCATGTTACAAATAACATATGCGCGAATCTGGAACACGATGACCTCTAGTCAATCAAAGAAAAGATGACTTTAGGTCAATAAAAGAAGAATTTAGGCACAAGAGTAATCTTTAGTGATATTTTAGGATAATATTCTTGTAAAATTTCATAATATACTTTATCTATAAATTCCAATTTCGGAAGGGAAACCCGGCATCTATCGGATAAAACATAGCGGAATCGGAAAGTTAAAGTATTCCGCAACGTGCGGTTGTAAAACAGGACGCAGAATTGGAGAAAATTTATGTCCAGTGCATTGATGAACACCAAAGAAGTGGCCAGGTATTTAGACATTCATGAAAAACAGGTTTACCTGCTGATCAAAGCAGGCAAAATCCCCTGTACGCGGGTCACCGGCAAGTGGATTTTTCCCCTCAAACTCATCGATGAATGGATCCAAACAAGCGCGCACGAGGGTCTCCAGCAGGCCAGAAAAAAAATCAACCAGATCGACGGAGCCCTTCTGGCATCCGGCAGTAATGACCCGGTGCTGGACATGCTTTTAACGGCCATGAAAAAAGATCATCCGGCTTTTAATTTTTTTTCCGCCAATACCGGCAGCGTGTCCGGTTTGGAGGCGCTCAATACGGGACTTACGGATATTGCATTTTCACACCTGTATGATCCCGAAACCGGAGATTATAATACGCCTTATCTAAAAAAATATTGCCCGGATCATCAACCGGTTGTTGTAAATCTTTTTTATCGTCAGATTGGTTTTCTGACGACTAAATCAAAATCGAATGTCTTTGATGGATGGGACAGTCTGACTCATCAAGGTTTGCGTTTTGTCAACAGGCAACGCGGATCGGGAATAAGAATTCTGCTGGATTATGAGCTGAAAAACAGAAAGATCGCGGGTAGCGACATTTCAGGTTATGACAACGAAGTCTATACCCATTTTGAGGTAGGACTTTCTCTCATTTCGGGAGATGCGGATGTGGGAATCGCGTCGGCCGCCGTCGCCAAAATACTGGATTTGAATTTCCAGCCTCTGGTCAGCGAACGTTTTGACATGATCCTTGATAAAGACACATTTTTTCAACCGTCGATTCAGTTTTTTATCGAGATGCTTCAGTCGGACCAGTTTAAAAGCCGTGTCGAGAAAATAGGGAGTTACAATTTTAAAGACACGGGCAGAATTCTCCATTCCTGATGCAATCATTCATCAATCAGAAAATGTAAGGAGGTTTCAGAAATGAAAAGGTTATTTGGAAAATGTTTCGTGGCGTTTATTTTACTATGGTCGTCTCTGGCGCTGGCTGCAGACGGGAATAAATTTATCTTTTTATCCAGCACAATCGGCCCGATTGATTCCGGCATTGTCGGCGCCCTTGAGGATCAGTTTGAAAAGGAAACGGGAATACGCGTGCGACACGTTGGCGCGGGAACCGGTGCGGCGCTGAAAATGGCCGAGAATGGCCAAATTGATCTGGTGATGGCCCATGCTAAATCCCTGGAAGAAAAGTTTATTGCCGATGGTTTCGGAACCGCGAGGATTCCTCTGATGTACAATGATTTTGTGATTGTTGGTCCCGTATCCGATCCGGCCGGAATCAAAGGAAAAAAATCCGCGACGGAAGCATTGCAAATCATTATGAACAAGGGTGTTAAATTTATCAGCCGCGGCGATAAATCAGGAACGCATGTAGCGGAAATGGAACTCTGGAAAAAAGCCGGAATCAAACCTCAGGGCCTTTGGTACAGCCTTTATGAAAAAGGCTCCGAAGGGAACGTCCCCACGTTGAAATACACTGATCAGCAGTCCGCCTATACGGTGATTGACCGGGCCACTTATTTATCCATTAAAGATCAAATCAAACTGGTTATCCTGGTGGAAGGCGACGAGGCGCTTTTAAACTTCATCTCATTAATACCGGTCAATCCGGCAAAATTCCCCAAGGTCAACCATAAAGATACGATGAAGTTTGTCAAATGGCTGACATCGCCTGAAAAAGGACAGAAGATCATTCGGGATTTCGGGAAAGATAAATACAGCTCACCACTTTTCTTTCCCAATTCCCTGGAATGGCAAAAAAAACAAAAGAAATAGAAATTACAACATTAAAGGAGAAAGATTATGCACAGATTTAAAAGCACCAAATGGCTGATAACATTAACAGTTGTCGCAGCACTCGTTGTACTGGGAGCCGCCAATGTGTTTGCCGCGCCTAAGCAAAAGAATATTATTCTGGCCACAACCACCAGTACGCAGGATTCCGGGCTGCTGGATAAATTGATTCCGCTCTTTGAAAAGCAAACAGGTTACTTTGTCAAAACAATATCCGTCGGTTCCGGCGCAGCCATGAAGATGGGAGAAAAAGGCGAGGCAGATGTTCTGCTGGTCCATTCACCGGACGCTGAAAAAAAACTGGTTGACGAAGGCTACGGTGTCAACCGCCGCCTGGTGATGCACAATGATTTCATTATCGTCGGACCTGCTGCTGATCCCGCTAAAATCAAAGGCGTGAAATCGTCGGCTGAAGCGTTGAAAATGATCGCCAATGCCAACGCGCTGTTTATTTCCCGCGGTGACAATTCCGGAACGCATGCCAAGGAGAAAACCCTGTGGGCGAAAACGGGCATTACGCCAGCGAAACAAAAATGGTATCAGGAAACCGGCGCCGGCATGGGACATACTTTAAATGTTGCCGCGGAAAAGAAAGGGTACACGCTGACGGACCGGGGCACCTACCTGGCAATCAGGAAAAATCTGGCAGCGTTGGAAATTTTGAACGAAGGTGATGCGGCGCTTTTGAACATTTATCACGTCATTGAAGTGAATCCCGTCAAATGGCCGAAAGTCAACGTTGCCGGCTCAAAAGCCTTTGCCGATTTCATGGTTTCGAATAACACCCAAGCCATCATTAAAACCTTCGGCGTTGATAAATACGGATCACCGCTGTTTTTCCCGGATGCCGGGAAAAAGGTCGAAGATTTAGGCAAATAATGATGTAGGGAACGGCTTGTGACCTTCAGGTTATTCAAACCGTGCCCTGCTAAACCTGGTTAATATGGCAAACAGTAATTCAATATGGAATTAATTATTCAAGGAATCATCAAAGCTTTTGAGTTACTCATCAGCTTTGATCCTGAAGTCATGAGCATCACGTGGCTGTCTTTGAAAATATCGGGGACAGCCACGTTTATCAGCCTTTTTTTCGGCGTTTCCATTGGGACAGCGGTTGCTTTAACCAACTTTCCCGGGAAAAGACTGGTGATCAGCATTATCAACACGGGGATGGGGTTGCCGCCGGTTGTGGTCGGTCTGTTTGTGACCATCCTGATCTGGCGAAACGGTCCACTGGGATTTCTGGAAATTCTTTACACACCCTACGCCATGATTGTTGCACAGGCGATTATCGCCACACCGATTGTCATGGGCATATCGCTGGCGTCCATTCAAAACCTGCCGCCCAATCTGCGCCTGCAAATTCTGTCACTCGGCGCCAGCCGCATGCAGATGGTGTGGGTATTAATTAAAGAATCCAAACTGCCGCTACTGGCCGCCGTGATGGCCGGTTTCGGCGGGGTCATTTCCGAAGTTGGCGCCTCCATCATGGTGGGCGGCAACATTAAAGGGTATTCACGCGTCCTGACGACCGCCACCGTTATGGAAACCGGCAAAGGGAATTTTGACATCGCCATTGCCCTGGGGATTATCCTCCTGATCCTGGCATTTCTGGTGAATCTCCTGCTGACGCATGTCCAGCAAAGGCAGCACCTGCGATGACGCCTATTTTAACCATTCAAAATCTGATCGTTCAGCGCGGCGGGGTTATCGTATTGGATGTCCGGGAGCTGAATGTTGAGGAAAGCAGGATCCTTGCCCTGATCGGACCGAACGGCGCGGGCAAGTCGACCCTTCTTTTAACCCTGGCGGGTTTATTAAAACCAAGCCGGGGAATACTCCGTTATAAAGGACGGACGATCGAGACCAATGCGGACCGGGCCGATATGCGCCGCAGCGTATCCGTCGTCTTCCAGGAACCCCTGCTGCTCAACACATCTGTTGAGAAGAATGTTGCCCTTGGCTTTAAATTCCGTCATCTCAACAATGTTGAAATCAAACGCAATGTTGACGAAGCCCTAAATTATTTTGGCATCACTGCTCTGGCCAAGCGGTCGGCTAAAACGCTGTCGGGCGGGGAAGCTAAAAGAGTGTCGCTGGCCCGTGCTTTTGCCTTGAAGCCGCAGGTGATCCTGCTGGATGAGGCCTTCAACTCGCTGGATCCTCCCACGCGGGAAACACTGATGGATGACCTGCGGCATATCCTGGAAGAAACAAAAATTACGGCCGTCATGGCGCTGCACGATCGTGAAGAAACGCTGCGCCTGGCACAGGATGCCGCCGTGATGGTTGACGGAAAAATTGTTCAATCGGGCACAACCGCCGGGATATTTAACCGGCCGGATTCGGAATTTGTGGCCAGCTTTGTCGGCACGGAAACGATATTGGAAGGCACGGTTAAAAGCGGGAGTGCGGAAATGATGGAAATTGCCGTGGCCGGGGAAACCATTCAGGCAACCGGTGCTTTTCCGGTGGGACAAAGTGTTTACTGCTGCATACGGCCGGAAAACATCACCGTTTCAACGGACATGCCCGAAAAAACCAGTGCCCGTAATGTTTTTGAAGCAAAAATTTCAAAGATTACCCGTCAGGCTTTCTTCTATAAAATGTTTCTGGATTGCGGTTTTCCTCTGGTGGCCTATATCACCGTGTCTTCCTGTGAAGATTTAGGCCTCTGTGAAGGTTCAGTGGTTGCCGTATCTTTTAAAGCCACCGCCATACACGTCATGCGCCGCGAATAAATTCAGGAACAGCCGCGCCACCAGAAAGGCCGTCGCACCAGCCCTATTTATTCTCTTGGCATATTTAGAAAATTAGATTATCAACGCAACAATGATTTTCCCGTCAGTTCTTAGCCCGGAGAGGAGAAAGGCAATGTTTTTTAAGGTCAAGACATCTGAAGAAGTCCATGAGATATTGAAGGGTTTCGCACCGGTAGGGGCGGAATCCATCTTTATCGGAGATGCCCTCAACCGGATTCTGAGTGAAGAAATAGTCGCCGAAGAGGACTTGCCAAGCTTTCGCCGGACGACCATGGATGGTTACGCCCTGCGAGCCGGCGATACCTTCGGGGCATCGGAAAATCTTCCGGCTTTTCTTGAACTGGCCGGGGAAGTCACCATGGGCCAAATTCCCACGGACATCGTCACGCCCGGAAAGGCCGTCCGGATATCAACGGGTGGAATGCTCCCCGAAGGCGCGGATGCAGTGGTCATGATCGAGTACTGTCATAGTCTGGATGAAAAAACTATTGAAGTGAGCCGTACCGTGTCGCCCCTGGAAAATGTCGTCATGCCGGGTGATGATTTTAAAAAAGGAGTTGTGATCTTTGAAAAGGGCGCCACTCTCCGGCCTCAGGATATCGGCATCCTGGCAGGGTTGGGCATACAAAGCATTGCGGTGTACAAAAGACCGAAAGTCGCCATTATTTCGACGGGAGATGAAATTATTCCCATTGATCAACATCCGAAACCCGGACAGGTGCGTGACATCAACAGTTATACGTTAAGCGCCTTTTGCGGTCAGGCCGGGGCCATTCCCGTCAATCTGGGGTTATGCAAAGACAATTTTTCCGATCTGAGAGAAATAGTTGCCGGAGCACTTTCGACCTGCGACACGGTGTGGATATCCGGCGGCAGTTCGGTCGGTGTGCGGGACATGACCCTGAAAGTCCTGGAATCCTTTGATCACGCCCAATTGCTGGTGCACGGCATCGCCATCAGCCCGGGAAAGCCGGCCATCATTTCCAGGATCGGCGGCAAGGCGGTGTTCGGGCTGCCGGGCCATGTTGCTTCGGCCATGGTTGTCGCGGAGATTTTTTTAAATCCCTTTTTATCAAGATTGGCGGGTGTTCTAAACGCATCGGGTGACCCTCATTGTTATCTGCAAGCAGAGCTTACACGAAACATTGAATCGGCCGGCGGGAGAGATGATTACATCAGAGTCAAACTGGCTAAAAGAGACGGACGAATTTTTGCGGAGCCGATTTTTGGCAAGTCGGGGCTGATCTCCACACTGGTTGAGGCCCATGGATTATTGAAAATCGACAGAAATACGGAAGGGCTCTACAAAGGGCAGCCTGTGGAAGTCATGCTCTTTAAACCCTTTCAATGAGGCATGGCTGATGAAGAGAAATGTCTATCTGGCAATGAAGGGGCTTGACGAGGCCCGGAGTATCTTTTCGAAGGTATGGCAGGAAAAGAAAACGCTCCCTGAAGAGATCCATGTTGAAGACGCTCTGGGACGTGTGACTGCCCAACCCGTCTTTGCGAGAATTTCCGCGCCGACCTACCACTCGGCCGCCATGGACGGCATTGCGGTCAGGGCGGAAGAAACATACGGCGCCACTGAAAAAGCGCCAAAAATTTTAAAAACAGGTGACAGCGCTCGGTGGATCAATACCGGTCAGGCCCTGCCGGATGGCTATAACGCCGTCATCATGATCGAAAAGATCCATCAAATCGACGATACCCACATTGAGATCCTCTCCTCCGCCTATCCCTGGCAGCATATCAGAAAGGTGGGTGAGGATATTGTCGCCACTCAACTGATCCTCCCCCAGAACCATGTGATTCGTTCCTATGACCTGGGGGCTCTGATTGCCGCAGGTGTTTTTACAGTCATGGTCCGGAAAAAACCCAAAGTGATCATCATTCCGAGCGGAACGGAACTGATCCGCCACGGAGATATTACAAATCTCAGCCAGTTGAAAACAAATCAAATCATTGAGTCCAATTCCATCACTCTGTCCGGACTTGTTCGTGAGGCCCAGGGAGAACCTCTTGTCTTTGATATCACCCCTGATGAAGAAGAGGATATCCGTGCCGCCCTTTTACGAGCAGCGGATTCGGATGCGGATCTGATTATTATCAATGCCGGTTCCTCGGCAGGTTCCAAGGATTATAACGCCGGCATCATCGCCCGGATCGGGGAAGTCCTGGTGCACGGGGTGGCGATGATGCCTGGAAAACCAACCATCCTTGGCGTTATCCAAGAAAAGCCGGTCATAGGCATTCCGGGTTATACCGTCTCGGCGATCCTGTCTTTTGAACAATTTGCCAGGCCCCTTCTTTTCAGCCTCCAAGGTCTTCCTGAACCTAAAGGCAAATCCATCGCGGTCAGCCCCTCCGCGAATATCCCCTCAAAATTGGGAATGGAGGAATTCATCCGCGTCAATATCGGCAAGGTGGGGGATCGGTTCATCGCAACGCCGCTGCCCAGATCCGCGGGATCTGTGACCACCCTGACGAGGGCGGAAGGAATCTTACGCATCCCTCCACTTGCCGAAGGTGTGACGCAGGATGAGTTGATCCAGGCCGACCTCCTGGTGAGCGAGGAAGAGCTGCAAAATACCATCGTCGTGATCGGAAGTCATGATATCACCATTGACATTCTGGCTGATGAAATCAGGCAGGGCACGGGAAAGAATATCCGGATCTCGTCGGCAAACGCGGGAAGCCTGGGCGGTCTGATGGCCGTCAGGAAAGGCATCTGCCATTGCGCTGGATCGCACTTGCTGGATGCGGAAACAGGCGAGTATAATGTTTCCTATATCAAACGGTACCTCCAGGGGACCAGCGTCAGCCTCTTTCGCCTCGTGCTGCGGGACCAGGGCCTGATCATTCAAAAGAACAATCCCAAGGGGATCAAGGGCATCATGGACCTCACCCGGGAGGATGTTTCATTCGTTAACCGGCAGGCGGGTTCAGGCACCCGCATCTTGTTCGACTACAACATAGCCCGTGCCGGTATTCAGCCTGACGCCGTCAAAGGTTATGATCAGGAGGAGTTTACCCACATGTCCGTGGCTGTGGATGTCTTAAGCGGTGCAGCGGATTGCGGCATGGGCATTTACGCAGCCGCGAAAGCCCTTGATTTGGATTTTATCGCCATGGACCGGGAGCAATATGACCTGGTGATGCCGACCGCCATCCTGGATGATCCGAATATCCGGATCGTTCTTGATACGATCCGTTCTTCAGGGTTCCGTGAAAGAGTGCTCACTCTCGGCGGGTATGACCCATCACGAAGCGGGGAACTGGTGATGGAGATAACTCCCTGATGCAGTCTGGCTTCGACGGTGCGTTATTTTAAGAAATTGATTTCGATGAAATCGGCAATCGCCTTGGGATGATTAAGATCGAGACAGGGAACATCCACGTCCAACTTCACATCCGCAGCAACCGCAATCAGACCATCTTCTTTTTTGCTGATCAGTTCGCGTTTGAGCTCCGAACGGAAGACTTCGATCTTCGGATAGTCATTCACCTTGAATCCCTCGGTGAGAATAATATCCGCGCCGTGAATGAATTTATTCCGGATTTCTTCAAAGGAATGGTCATGATCCACATCCTGGATGAGTGCGAGCTGGTGCGGCGACGAAACGACGGTGATATGCGCTCCGGCCTTCTTATGCCGGTAACTGTCCTTGCCTTCATGATCAATGTTAAAACCATGCTGGTTATGTTTGATCGTGGCTACGCGATAGCCCCGGCCGGTCAGATCGAAAATTATTTTTTCCAGCAGAGTCGTCTTTCCGGAATTGGATTTTCCTACGACGGATAAGATGGGTATAGTCATTTTTCCCCTAAATTCCTTTATTTGACGGTTACATACCATATTATGCCGGCGGAGCCAATTTTTTACTCATCATCCTCAAGATTGCTTGACATCACTGAAAACTGTGTGGTATAGAACGGACGTTCTATTTATAAAAGCGTCTCATTTTGTACGGGACACTAAAAGGAAGTTGAAATCATTTGACACGCCATCAAAAAAAAGCTAGGTTTCAAAACCTAACTCATTGATAATAAATGACATTATAAAAGGATCCCCGTGGCGGTCGCAAGAAAAGATCAAATTATCAGGATACTGGCAACCGGTTTCGGTTCGGGCCTGTCACCTGTCGCGCCGGGAACGGCCGGCACACTGGTCGGTGTTTTGATTTGCCTTTGTTGTTACTCTCTGCCCGGATTTTTTCGCTTTTTCTTCGTGGTTGCCATATCGGCTGCCGCTATTTATGTTTCGGGCCAAGCGGAAATTCTTTTCAAGAAAAAAGACGACCAGCGAATCGTGATTGATGAAATTGCAGGCTTTCAGGTCACGATGCTGCCCATGGCCATTACCGGATTGCATCTTTGTGCAGCGTTTGTGCTTTTCCGGATTTTCGATATCTGGAAGCCTTTTCCGGTCAATCGCCTTCAGAACTTACCGGGTGGCTGGGGCGTGGTGGCTGACGATCTCGGCGCAGGCGTCTATGGCGGATTAATATTATTTATACTGACACTGACGGGTATTTTATGAAGATTGGCATTTTAACCATCGGCAACGAATTAATGAACGGACGCACCGCCGACACCAATTCATCGTTTATCGCGCGGGAAATCAGCTTACAAGGCTGGCAGGTGGAAACGATGATGTCGGTCGGCGATGACTTTGCAACTATTAAAAGCCGTCTGCATTACCTTTTAACTTTTACCGACGCGGTGATTTGCACCGGCGGCCTGGGTCCGACAGCCGACGATATCACCACAGCAGCGGTCGCCAAAGCGTTCGGCCTCCCGTTGTACACGGACGAAAAAGTTCTGGCCCGGCTCAAAGAAATCTTTGTTCAGTATAACCTGCACTGGACGGAAAACAACGCCAAGCAGGCGCTTTTCCCCGCGGGCGCGGAAGTGATTCCTAATCCCGTCGGCACCGCCGCCGGATTCGCGCTGCAGGTGAAAGACAAACTGGTTTTTGTCATTCCGGGCGTTCCGTCTGAAACACACCGGATGCTGCCCGAAGGCGTTATTCCCGTATTGCGCCGTTACTTTCCACAGCCCGTCCAGCATGTGGTCAAGCAGACCATTAAAACATTCGGCCTTTCCGAGGCGGCGGTGGATGAAAAACTGGCAGACTTTAATTTTGAAGCCCTCGGCATCAACGTCGGTTTCTACCCCGTCTTTCCCGAAAATCATCTGGTGCTGATTGCCCGTGCCGATTCTCAGAAGCAAGCACAATCAAATCTGCAAAAGGCAATCGATGCAGTAACGGTGCGCCTCTCCGATTGTATTTTTTCCTACGGCGAGCAGACGCTGGAAGAAATGATCGCCGCCGCCCTCACCCAAAAGAAACTGAGCATTGCCGTGGCGGAATCCTGCACGGGCGGACTCATCGCCAATCGTCTTACCGATGTTTCGGGCAGTTCCATCTACTTTGACCGTGGCCTGGTGACCTACAGCAACGAAGCTAAAATCAGCCTGCTCGGTGTTCCGGCCGACATCATTGAAAAACATGGCGCGGTAAGCGAAGAAACCGCGCGCCTGATGGCCGAAGGCGTCCGCAAGCTTGCGGGAACCAATCTGGGTCTGTCCTCCACCGGTATTGCGGGACCAACCGGCGGAAGCAAGGAAAAGCCGGTTGGCACGGTTTATATCGCGCTGGCTGACGCAAACGAGACCGTTTGCCGTCATTACCGATTCCGCTGGGACCGCAAAAGAAACAAACTTGTGTTTTCCGAAACGGCCCTCATGATGCTGCAAAACTATTTACAGGAGAAAAAATAGTTTATGCCCGCGGAAAAAAACATTCGAGCTTTTCTGGCCATCGAACCATCGGAAGATGTTTTACAGACCATGGTTCGACTGCAGGAAAAATTAAAACGGGAGATCAGCGGCAAGGTTAGCTGGACAAGGCCGCAGGGGCAGCATCTCACGCTAAAGTTTTTCGGCGATATTTCAACGGATGATGTAAAAAATATATCT
>DFZJ01000036.1:13048-27375 GCA_002382045.1 Syntrophaceae bacterium UBA4059 | reverse complement strand
CTTTCCCGCCTGGCTATCATGAGTACGAAGCTAAAATCGCGGGGTGACTTTTTACGGGTTCATCAAGGATAGAAAACAAAAACCCCTTGGGGATTGAGGTCCCCAAGGGGTTTGTTCTTATCTCTCTCTTTGCCTTTGCCTTTAACCGTGAACCCTGAACCGCTGAACCTTCTTAGTTGTACCCTTCTTCGTACGCCAGCATATCCAGATGCAGTGTAGCGATATCTTCCACGTCCAGGTTTACATCCTCGGATGATTTCGGCAGCTCAACAATTTTAATATACCGGCGGCACTTGTTGCAGACATCAACCCGATGTCTTTCTTCGCCTTCCACGGCAAAATAGGCCAGCGAATGTTGTTCTTCATTTCCGCAGAAGGGGCATTTGATCCGGTGGAAGTGCCATTTACATCCACACTGGTGGCAGAAAAGATAACGTTTACCGTCTTCGCTTTCCCGGATTTCGCCGATTTTCGGCTCCTTGCCGCAGATGGGACAATAACCTTCCGTCCACGCCGACGCTTCAACAGCAGCGGCATATTGTTCGGCGATCACTTCCAGTTCCGGACGAAGACTCTCTTCAATAAACAAATCGATCAGGTCAAGCTGCTCATCATGAGCATCCGATGTTTTTAGATCCCTCACCAATGTTTCTTCCTCGACCGGATTAAACGAGGCTCTGATAATCGTCTCCCAGTCAAATTGTTCATCTTTGATCACATCCAGAAATTTGTGCGCTTCCGCCGGCAGCCTTTTTTCAGCAATGGCAATCAGCGAGTAAAAATATTCTTTCGGACGGGTTAAATCGTATTTTTGTCCCACCAGATCAATTAAAGGAAGTCCTCCTTCCATTTTTCCCGGAATCAATTTTTCTTCCACGGAAAAAATAGGACGGGTCATATTCTTTCGGTATTCTTCCCGAATAATCAGGATTTCACCAAGTATATCCAGCAGATCTGTATAAATGGGATTGGTTGCCTTGTAATCCTCTATCGTTTTTAAAGATTTGCGCAGTGTTGCTGCCATTATTACTTTCCTCCCTCTTCTTCTTTAGCCAACTTTATCATTCCAGGCGGCGATGCAGGTAAGATAACAACGGCAACACCTCAATGCAAAGTCGGTTGCACCTTATCTGCTTTTCCGAACATCTTCAAGAGATATTTATATTCCGGCATGTTATTGAAATATCAGAAGAATACAAAGGTGATCAAGATAAACAAGGGAACCAGAACGGGAATGGAATATTTAAACATGTAGCCAAAAAAGCTGGGCATTTTGACACCTGCTTCTTCAGCAATCGATTTCACCATAAAGTTGGGTGCGTTGCCGATGTAGGTATTAGCTCCCATAAAAACCGCTCCCGCGGAGATAGCAGCCAGATAGGGAATTTTCTCAACGATCAGGGAAGCTACCGCCTGAGCTTCGGGGACACCGGGATAAAATTTACCCAGCGCGCTGTTGAAGAAAGTCAGATAAGTTGGAGCATTGTCCAGAAAACTGGATAAGGAGCCTGCCGCCCAGAAATATTGAGCCGGTGTATTAACCGATTTGATCAGCCAGGCCAGCGCACCTTGTTCACCCGCTTTCAAAATCGCCAGCGCGGGAATGATCGTCATAAAAATGCCCGCAAAAAGGTAAGCCACTTCCAGAATCGGCGCCCAGTTAAAATCATTGCCTTTGCGGACTTCCTGCCGGGTAAAGACAAGGGATAAAATACCCATGAGCATCAGGGCGGCGTCTCTGATTAAGTTCTCTATTGCTTGATGGATGCCGAAAATATCAACTTCGCCCAGTTTAATCGTTCCACTGAACAAAACGGCCGCAAGAATTCCCGCCAGGAAAATGAAATTACATAACCCCTCAATTTTTATCGGTTCCGGAACGGTATCCGGAGCATCGGTCTTAATTTCTTTTTTATAGTAGTAAGAATCCATGATGAAATAGAGCGTGAGCAGGACAACGCCGGCAAAAATCATTTCCGGGAGGATATGCATCGTCCAGAAAAATGGAACACCGTGGAGAAATCCCAGAAACAGGGGGGGATCACCTAACGGGGTAAGCGCGCCGCCGATATTGCTGACCAGAAAAATAAAAAACACAACCGTATGCGCTTTATGCACACGCCAGGCGTTGGAACGCAGGATCGGCCGGATCAGCAGAATGGAAGCGCCGGTTGTACCGATGAGAGAGGCAAGAAAGGTCCCGGCAAGCAGGATCACGGCGTTGACGGCAGGCGTTCCTTTCAGCGTGCCTTTGATGTAAATACCGCCGGAAACGGTAAACAGCGCCCACAGCACAATGATGAAAGGAATATAATCAATCATAAAAATATGGGCAATTTCAGAAACCGCAACGCCCCGGAAAAAATATATGAAGGGAACGGCCAGAACGAGCGCCCAGAAAGCGGACACTTTGGGAAAATGATGATGCCAGAAATGAGGCAGGAATAAGGGCATCAGCGCAATCGAAAGCAGAATCCCCGCAAACGGCAGGATCGACCACAGGGGCAGGACAGCCCCGATGTTCATGCCCGCTTGTTGGGCAAAACAGGTTACGGGAATAATCAGCAACAAGACAACAAGCGGGCAGAAAATAAATCCGGTCTCTTTCATGCTGTTTTATTCAATTTCCTGTTATGAATTTTGGATATAAACGGTTCTCGTCGGATAAGCAAACTCAACCCCTTGTTCCGCGAAACGGCGGAAAATTTCCAGATTAATCGCCTGCTGAGCATCCATATAAAGTGTGTAATCCTGGTCTGTCACAAAATAAACCACTTCATAATTCAGGGCTGAATCGCCGTATTCTTTAAAATGAACCCGGCCAAAACGAACATTCGCCTGTGCTTCAATAATGTCCTGAATCATGCGATTGATCAGGGTGAGTTTTTCCAAAGGGGTCTGGTAGGTGACACCAAAACTGAAGACAACTCGCCGCTCCTGCATTTTCTTGTAATTATGAATGCGGCTTTTCAGCAGGTCATTGTTGGAAAAGATGAGCTGTTCACCGCTGAGGCTCCGGATCCGGGTGGTTTTTAAACCGATATGTTCAACGGTCCCCGACAAAGCATCCACCACCACAAAATCGCCGATGACAAAAGGCTTGTCCAGAACAATGGACAAAGAAGCCAGCAGGTCACTCAGAATATTCTGCACGGCCAGAGCCACGGCGATGCCGCCGATGCCTAAACCGGCAACCAGACCGGTGATATTAACACCGAGATTATCCAGAATTAAAAGCCCGACAATCACCCACAAAATCAATCGCGCCACAAAACCGAGCAAAGAAATGGTTGTGGCGCTTGATGCGTCCTGATCCATCCTTTTTTCAAGCATCAGACCCAGCCAGAATTTCACACCGGTGCTTGCCCAGAGGCCCCCCTGAATAATCAGCATCAGGATAACCGCTTTTTGCCACAAGAGCGCAACAGATGGTTTAAGGGTAATGGCATGAGATGCAACATAGGCGGAGGCGATAAGCAGGATAAAAAACTTGGTTTCCCTGAGCATGCTGACGATAAGATCATCAATCTGATTATCGGTTGTCGCCGCCAGTTTGGATAGTCTGCTGACGGCCATGCGCTGAATGATCGTCAGCACAAAGAATACAGCCATTGAAATGCAGACGGCAATCAGCCAGTCCTGCACCATATTGCCCAGATAGACTTTGTCCAGAAATCCCATTTTATCTCCCTGATCATGCGCTGCGACCAGCAATTTTTAAATATTTAATGCCCGAAACATCAATCGATTAGAAATTATCTATGTCTCCGGTATGACCAAAACAGGCAAAAAAGCCATGTCAATGATATTGACATCACTGCTGTCAAACATTGAGGAATAAACTTTGCCGCGGCGCCTATGTCCGACGAGGATCAAATCAATGTGATGTTCCTCGGCATACCTGACGATTTCTTCCGCTATGTCTCCCCTGGAAGTGGCGTAAATAATCTCCAGCTTCTCCAATAAGGATTGGGGGGCAACATCTTTTACTTTCAAAGCCACGGCGTCTTCCCGATCAGCTGGATGCCGATATCCCGCCTGCGGATCATTGATATACACAATGTGAAGACGGCTTTTGAACCGCTCGGCGAATTCCAGCGCGTAAACAACCGAAACAATATTTTCCGCGTCCAGATCAATCGCATATAACATATTGCGAAATTCGTTCATCAACAACCTCCCTGATATGTTTCGGGATTATATATGATCAAGAGTTGAAGTCAATCTTTTATCACAGGAACAACCCATGGTGTGTGGCCACTTTATTTTGATTGACAATTTCAAATGCCGTGTGTTACGCAAATCACCTCAAAAGGTAATATCGGGTTGCTTTCATTGTTAAAGCTTGTTCGCAGTCGATGAATTCTTAAAGACAACCGGATAATGTAAGGGAAGACGGTGCAAGTCCGTCGCGGTCGCGCCGCTGTAACCGGTACGAAAGTTCACAATACCGCTGTCCTGAGAGGCGGGAAGGTGAGCCGGTAGGATGATCCGGAAGTCAGAAGACCTGCCCATTGGGAAAAAATGATACGGATCTTCGCGCAATAAGATCAATATCATAAAAGGATGAAAAACGTCATCCCCGTGCCCCGCCAGGGTTCGGGGATTTTTTTATTCGAGAGTGGAATATGCAACAGGAACATGGCGGCAATTTGAGACACCTGGCAAGGCAAGCGGGCATCCCTGAAGATGCCCTGCTGGATTTCTCCGCCAATCTCAACCCGCTGGGACCCCCTGAATGGTATCGGGCGCTGATCAATGCAAGCCTCCATGAAACGCAGCATTATCCCGATCCGGAGTATTTAGCTCTGAGGGAAGCCGCCGCAGAACGCTATGGCACAGGGATAGAAGAAATTCTTCCCGGGAATGGGTCTTCGGAGCTTATTCATCTTCTTCCACGGCTTTTTTTGTCATCCCGGGCCGTGATCATGGCGCCTGCCTACAGCGAGTATGCCCTGGCCTGCAGGGCCGCGGGGCTGATGATCGAAAAGATACTGCTGAAAGAAGAAACCGGATTTAAATTCCAGTCCGGCCTCCTTGAGCCTGTTCTCCGGACAAACGATCTCGTCTTTATCGGCCAGCCCAACAATCCCACGGGATCGCTTTGCGATGCCGATGCGTTGCGGGCACTGGCGCTGCGGCATCCTTCCGTTACCTTTGTGATGGACGAGGCCTTTGCGGATTTTGTTGAAGGAATGGACAGCCTGACCAAACGGCGTCCCGTCAATGTGCTGGTCATGTTATCGCTCACAAAATTTTTTGCCATGCCGGGATTGCGGTTAGGCTGCGCCATTGGCGAGCCGGCCATCATCAGAAGGATGAAAGAGCTGCTCCCCCCGTGGTCGGTCAACACTCTCGCACAGGCCATTGGCGTGGAAGCCCTGAAAGACAAATCCTATGCGGAACATACCCGGCAATATGTCCGGGACCAGCGGGAAACTTTAACGAAAGAGCTGCGGGCCATTGATGGCTTAACGGTTTATACGGGAGAAGCCAATTTTGTTCTTGTTCGAATCGACAGTGGAAAAGTAAAGGCGCAGCAACTTGCCGGAGAACTGCTGAAAAAAGGCATTGCCATCCGTCTTTGTGAAAATTTTGACGGACTTGACAGTCGGTTCTTTCGCGTTGCCGTCAGAACCGGGGATGAAAACTCACGACTCTGTGATGCCGTGCGGACTGCTCTGGGGGGCGTCCCGCAGCAAAAGACAAAGAAAAAAACGCCGGCGATCATGTTTCAGGGAACCAGTTCCAATGCGGGGAAAAGCATTCTGACCGCCGCCCTCTGCCGTATTCTTCTGCAGGATGGCTACAGCGTAGCGCCCTTCAAATCGCAGAACATGTCTTTGAATTCTTTTGTCACTGATCAAGGCGGGGAAATGGGGCGGGCGCAGGTTGTCCAGGCGCAGGCCTGCAGGATTGCCGCCGATGTGCGGATGAACCCGATTCTGCTGAAGCCCAACAGCGATACCGGCTCACAGGTCATCGTTCTGGGCAAACCCGTGGGCAATATGAATGTGGATGCCTATATCCATTACAAAACCGATATTTTTGCGACGGTAAAAGAAACCTATGACTCCCTGGCCGCCGAACATGACGTCATCGTGCTCGAGGGTGCGGGAAGCCCCGCCGAAGTCAATCTCAAACTCCATGACATCGTCAATATGAGGATGGCCCGGTATGCAAAATCTCCCGTTCTGCTCGTCGGCGATATCGACCGGGGCGGCGTTTTTGCGTCCTTTATCGGCACAATGGCTGTTCTTGCACAATGGGAGCGGGCGCTGATTGCCGGTTTTGTCATCAATCGTTTTCGCGGCCAGAGCAGCCTGTTACAGGATGCCGTCGAATACCTGGAGCGCTACACCGGGCGGCCGTCTTTGGGAGTGGTTCCCTACATTCACACGCTCGGGCTTCCCGAAGAAGATTCCGTTTCCTTTAAGAATACTCCGGGCGATGTTTTGCCGGGCACTGATGACAAAGTCGAAATCGCCCTGATCGACCTTCCCCATATTTCCAACTTCACCGACTTTGATGCCTTTCGTATCGAGCCGGACGTACAATTGCGCGTTGTCCGCTCTTTGCAGGAAACAGGCAGTCCCGATGCCGTCATGATTCCCGGCAGTAAAAACGTAATGGCCGATTTGGAGTATTTAAAAAACAGCGGGCTGGCGGAAAAGATCAGGGAGCTGGCCGGGGCTGGAAAAACAGAAATCATCGGGATTTGCGGCGGGTTTCAAATGCTGGGGAAAGCCATTGCCGACCCTCATGGCATTGAATCGAAAACGAAATCCATTTCCGGTCTGGGATTGTTGCCGGTCACGACAAGACTGGCCCGGGAAAAAATACTTAAGCTGGTTCAGGCAAGGCATGTCTCGTCCGGCCTTACGGTTAAAGGTTATGAAATTCATCACGGCCAGACCGACAGCGGTGGACTTGCGGATTGTTTTATCCGCCAAGATGGCGAAGTGACCGGCGTACAGTCAGCCAAGGGTCTGGTATGGGGCACTTATCTGCACGGGGTTTTTGATGCGGATGAATTCAGGCGCTGGTTTATCGATGGCTTGCGCAAAAGGCGCGGACGAAAGCCGATCGGGAGCGTACACGCAGTCTATGATATCGATGCCGCTCTTGATCGCCTGGCCGACATCGTCCGCGAAAATATTCAGGTCAGCGCCATTTACCGCATGATGGGCCTGCCATGAGCCTTGAATACCAGATACTGATTGCTTTTGCGCTGGATCTGCTGTGCGGTGATCCTGCCTGGCTGCCTCATCCGGTGCGCATGATCGGGCGCTTTGCTACGTCACTGGAACCCCCCGCCCGCAGGATCATGCCGCCGCGAGCAGCGGGAATTGTTGTTGCGCTGACTGTACTGATGGTGACGGCGGTAACAGCGGGAGGCCTGATTTACCTTGCAGGTTTGTTGCATCCCGTGGCGGGTGATGCGGTTTCCATCTACTTGCTCTATACGACGATGGCAACCCGCGATCTGGCCTTTCACAGCCGCAACGTGCTGCGCGCCTTGCTGATGGGAAACCTTGTGGAGGCGCGAAAACGCGTTTCCCTGATGGTGGGACGGGATACGAATGAATTGACGGAAGAAGGCGTCGTCCGGGCAACCGTAGAGAGTGTGGCGGAAAACACGGTCGATGGCGTGATCGCGCCGCTGATGTTTGCCTGTATCGGAGGGCCTGTTTTAGCAATGACCTATAAAGCAGCAAGCACCCTGGATTCGACCTTTGGCTATAAAAATGAGCGGTATGCCCGATTCGGCACGGCTTCAGCAAAGATAGATGATGCGGCAAATTATATTCCGGCCAGGCTGGCCGTGCTGCTGATTGCTTTGGCCGCTTGGGTAACCGGAATGAAGGCAGGCGAAGCGTATCGTGTCGCCCGGCGCGACGGCAGAAATCACGCGAGTCCAAATTCCGCCTGGTCCGAAGCAGCTTTTGCCGGGGCGTTGGGAATCCAATTGGGCGGACCTCTCCTGCGCAAAGGCCTTCCGGTTGATATGCCGCGGATTGGCGATCAAGGGGCCGTGTTGAACGCGGATCATATCAGACGCGCCAAGGGGCTGATGGTTGCCACGGCGATGATTACCGTGGCTTTATTTTGTCTGGTCAGGCTGGTTGCAGGGAGAGTATTTTAGAGATGGATGATTTAAAAGCGGCAGGATACTTTGTTAAAGAAATGTGCAATGCATGTCGGCTTATAAAAACAGGAGAAAACGGTTTTGAGAATTAATAAATTTTGCCTGCTCATCATGTTTAGCTCGATGATACTCTGCAGCGCCGCCTTTTGTGCGCCGCCGGTAAGAATCGTCTCGCTGGCGCCTTCCATTACCGAGATTCTCTATGACCTCGGTCTTGAAGATCGGATTGCCGCCGTTACGGTCTTTTGCGACTATCCCAAGCGGGCTAAAGACAAACCGAAAATCGGCGGTTTTGCCAATCCATCCCTGGAGGCCATCATTGCCGCCAGACCTGATCTGGTGATCATGACGGAAGACGGCAATCCGGTGGAAGTTTATAACAGGCTGCGAAAATTGGGAATTAACACCTACGTCTTCCGTGCTAAACGCCTACGGGAACTGCCGCAGGGTATCCGGACTCTGGGCAATGTGCTGGGCATAAAAGACAGAGCCGCCAGGCGAGCGTCCGAAATTGAAGCGCAACTGAACAAATACGCCGGGAAAGTCCATCCATCAGCCTCCCATAATTTGTCTCCAAAGGTGCTTTTCATTATTCACCCGGAACCCTTGCTGGTTGCGGGAAGGGGTACGGTTATTGACGACGCTCTGACGCTTTTGGGATTACAAAATATTGCCGCCGATGCCGGTGTGCCCTACTTGAAATATACCATCGAGGAAGTCGTCAGGCGCTCGCCCGATATGGTTTTTATTGGACAGGGGCCCATGTCCCGGAATTTATCCAAAGCGCTTTTACGGCGTTTAAACACCCTGGAAGCTGTTCAAAAAGGTCATGTCTATTATACAAGCGAGTTATTGTACCGGTTGACACCGAGAACTATTCTGGGAATTGAGGAGATAGCAGGTCACCTGAACAAAATTTAATCTTCTCCTGAGGGAAAATGTTAAAATATTTATTTATACTTCTTATTTTGTTTTTGCCGGTTGTTATCCTGTCCGGCAAAAGGGGCAAAAGCGATCAGGTTGTCACGCTTGCTCGGGTTATCCGCGTCAGTTTCTTTTTACTGGCGGTTGTTTTCTTGATAGCATTAGCCTCTCTGTTTTTCGGATCAAGCCAGATTGACGCCTTTTCCGTTCTTCAGTGGTTGACTTCCGGGGTGAATGAAACCCATGCCGGGCTCAATTCAACCAACGAGACCATTTTGTTTTCCATCCGCCTGCCCCGGATTATTTTTGCCGGTATCGTCGGCGGAGCCCTGGCTGCCGCCGGTGTTGTCTTTCAGGGGCTGCTTAGAAACCCCCTGGCCGATCCTTACATTCTGGGAATTTCCAGCGGCGCCGCGGTCGGTGCATTGAGCGCTTTATTGCTGGGGATAGGGTTTTCACTGGGTGTTTCCGGATCGGCTTTCCTGGGAGCATTGTTCACCATTGTTTTAGTTTACAGCATTGCCAGAACCAAAACAGAATTACATTCGACCACCCTGCTTTTGGCCGGTGTGATCGTGAATGCTTTTTTTTCCGCTGCCATTATGTTCCTGATTGCTACGGCCAGTGATAAAAGCCTCCATAACGCCATGTTCTGGCTGATGGGAGATTTAAGTCTTGCCCAGTGGCCGGAAAACGCCCTGGCCGGCTTTTTTCTGATCTTCGGGTTCATGATCATTTATACCTACGCAAGACATCTGAACCTCATCGCGATCAGCGAAGAAACGGCCCTGCAGCTTGGCGTGCCTGTTGAACGCACGAAGGTCATTCTCCTGCTGGCCGCTTCTCTCATCACGGGCGTTGCCGTATCGGTCAGTGGCATTATCGGTTTTGTCGGACTGATTGTTCCCCACATGATGAGGATGCTGCTGGGCTCCGACCACCGGCTGCTTTTGCCTTCTTCCGTTCTTTTTGGAAGTGCGTTTCTCATGGTTGCCGATACCTTTGCCCGAACGATCATTGCCCCCGCCGAGTTACCGGTGGGCGTTATCACCGCTCTTTGCGGAGCCCCTTATTTTATTTATCTGCTGCGCAGGAAGGCCTGAGCCATGCCCATTATAAAACTTGAACAGATTGGATTCCACTATAACGCGCACTGGGTACTGAAAAATGTTTCCTGTGACATCAGAAAGGGAGAGTTTCTGGGAATCATCGGCCCCAATGGTTCCGGCAAGACGACCCTGCTGAAAGTCATCGACGGTATCCTCAAACCTCAAGAAGGAGATGTGTGGATCGATGGCATCTCCGGCAACAAGATCAGTCGGAACAATCTGGCGAAAACGATTGCCGTGGTTGCTCAGGATTCCCAGATGATTTTTCCCTTCTGTGTCCACGAAATTGTTTTAATGGGCAGGGCGCCGCATCTCAATAGATGGCGATTCGAGGGAGAGGCAGACTTCCGTATTGCGAGGCAGGCCATGGAAATGACCGACACACTTGAGCTGGCCAACCGCAGCCTGTCCGCTTTGAGCGGCGGTGAACGGCAGAGAGTCCTGATCGCGCGGGCGTTGGCCCAGCAACCCCAAATCCTACTGCTGGATGAACCGACGGCCTTTCTGGACATCAAACATCAGGTTGATTTTTTTGATCTTGTAAAGTCACTGAACAAAAACAGCGCGCTGACGGTTATTGCCGTCACGCACGACATCAATCTGGCATCACTATACTGCGACCGGATTATCCTGATGAAGGACGGCCGCATCCACTGTCTGGGAAGTCCGGAAGAGGTTATCGTTGAGATGAACATCAAGGAGGTTTACGAAACAAAAGTCGCTGTCGATCAAAGTCCGGTGACCGGACGACCGCGCATCACTCTTTTGGGTTCGCACTTGTCCAGGGAAGAAACATCGTGATATCATTATTTAAGCCATTGTTCAGGATGCGCAAAGACAAAGGATAATTTTGCTTGACGGTGTAATAATTTATGCTAAGGAACGCGCGCGGAAAGGTTGAAGCCGCGTATCATTTATATAAAAGAAGGGTTATGTTGTTAATAGCGCAGCAATCAACGTCCATGTGACGGATCGCCCGAAATTAACATGCTTAACCGCACAGGACTGCCATTAAAGGAAGCCGGTTATAGTCCGGCGCTGCCCCGCAACTGTAAGCGGAACGAAATCCACAAAAAGTCACTGACAAATGATGTCGGGAAGGCGTGGAGAGTAGGTTGCCGCAAGCCAGGAAACTTTATGGACAGTCTAACAAACTTTATTCCCGAGGGGGAAAGGAGATGTCCCATGAAGAAGTTCTTGTTAGTTGTTCTGTTGTTGTCTTTTGTTTCCGTTTTACCGATCCATGCTCAAAACACAAAGGAAGATGAACCTGTCCAAATGGGCGAGGTCGTGGTTACTGCCACGCGCGATACGCAGGAAGTCCGCAAAACGCCCTCCAATGTCACCGTGATCACCGCCGAGGAAATCAGCAATTCCGGGGCGACAAGCGTCGTGGAAGTGCTGGATAAACTGGAAAGCATTCAATTTCGAACGACCAGTGGTAATTCCTCGCAGTCTTACATTGACCTGCGCGGATTCGGCGGCGACAATCCTTTTGGGAAAACGCTAATCATGCTGGACGGTCGCCGGCTGAACCGGACGGATATGGCTTCAATCAACTGGATGCAGATGCCGGTTAGCACCATCGAAAGAATCGAAATTGTCCGGGGAGCGGGCAGTGTCCTTTACGGCGATGCGGCTATTGGCGGTACTGTCAACATCATCACCAAGCAAGGCAAGGGGAAACCGAAATTTAGCGCGGCGGTTCTGATGGGCAGCTATGGCCTGAACAATGAACGGGTGGGTGTAACCGGCGCTACCGATAAATGGACTTATGCGCTGAACGGAGAAAATCAGTTCAGCTGGGGGTATCGCGAACGTTCCAAATACGCATCGCAAGGTAGCGGTCTTGATGTGGGATATTCCGCCAGCGATTTGTTGAATCTTTCGTTGGGGGTCTCATTTAATAAAGTGGACTATCAAATGCCCGGTTCCCTGACCAAGGTGCAGATGGAGCAGGACAGAAGACAATATGCTAATTCCAATGATGACGGTTCGGATAAATATACCAACGTCAATTTGAGCATTAAATCCTTCTGGGGATCATTCGGGCAGATGGAAATCAATTTCCTTTATGGTAAAAAAGATCTGCAAGGAAATATGGCATCTTATTATTCCTATAATTATTCTGACACCAACACCGACACATACGGTATTACGCCGAAATATATTCTGGCCAAAGAAATCTTCGGGTTTGGCAACAAAGTTATTGCCGGGGTGGATTATTATAATCAACCTTACAAAAAAGATTTCTATAACGATCGGGAAAGAACCGTAAAAATAAGCATGGCCGATCTTAAAAGAAACAGCCTTGGATATTACATTCGCGATGAATTCAGTCTTCTTAAAAATCTCATTCTCAGTGGCGGTTACCGGTCCGAACAGACAAGCATCAGCGGTTCCAATACTGATTTTTCTTCGCCGTTGAATAACTTTAAAGATATGAAAAACACTTATGATTCCGAAGCTTATGAAGCAGGGGTAACTTGGCTTTGGGGCAAGAAATCAAAAGCATTTGCGAAGTACGCAACCGTTTACCGCATTCCTTTTCTCGATGAAATAGCTTCTTTTAATGGCTGGAATGCAGGAACTTTATTTAACACCGATCTTAAAAAAGAAAAAGGAATCAGTCTGGAAGTGGGCACTGAGTTTTACCCTCTGGAGAATTTGAAAATTGGCCTGACGCTTTTCCGGACTGATATGGAAGATGAAATCTCATGGTTCGCTACAAGTCTTTATACAGGATATAATAAAAATCAAGATAAGACGCGGCATGACGGCGCAGAAGTTACTTTTTCCTATCTCTGTCCAAAGTATCTAAAAGTTTTTGGAAATTACACGTACCATATGGCTACTTTTGAAGACGGTGTTTATAACAAAAAAGAAGTGCCACTTGTTTCTAAACATATGGCTAATGCCGGGTTGGAAATTTATCTGCCCTATAATATAACATTGCGGCCTGAAATACGGCATGTGAGCGATGCTTACCTTTCCGGCGATTTCGACAATAGCACTGAAAAACTAGCAGCTTATACGCTCATAAATATTTATCTTAATTACAAACAAACTTTAGGGAAAATTGGCCTGACAGCATTTTTCGGTGTTGATAATATTGCCGACGTGAAATATTCTACATTAGGATTTGATTACGGTACGTCCGGGAACTATTATTACCCCATGTCGGGAATCACATTTAAGGGAGGACTCTCCATTGAAATTTAAGCTTGCTGGTCTGAAAGGAAACTAATGATAATGAAATGGTTTATTACCGTGCTTCTCTTGTTTTTTGCTCCATCGATGGTATGGTCGGCGGATATTTCTCTTACGCAAAACCTTCATGCAAAGGCGTTTGTCATGCAGGGAGAGAGGGATGGTTTATGGGAAAAAAGTCTGGTCGTTTCGTTCCCTGATCCAAGACGGGTTCTTTCCACAAGCGACGGCTTTTTGAATGCGGTGGCCATCGTCAATCATTCCGCCAAGCCGGAATTATGGGGAAAAGTATGCCGGGAGATGAAGACGGAGAAAGAAGTCGGCGGCAAAGTTTATTTGCAGATGATAAAACAGAAGATAGCAGATAAGCTGGAAACGAAAAGTGAAAACATTACAGAAGTGGGAACGGCTGCGGATATGGATAATCTTGCCGTAGTCACAAAAGAATTCAATCCCTTTACCGTTACGGCGCTGGTGACGGCGGGCGCCAAAACAAATGCTTTGCGTACTGGCGTTGATGAAGGCCTTCATATCGAAGGCGAAGAACCCAAAGGAACGGTTATTATTTTCATTCTCACCAATGCAAAACTCTCCGATGGCGCCATGGCCAGAGCATTGATTACGATCACCGAGGCAAAAACCGCCGCTTTTCAGGACTTAAACATACCCAGCAGTTATTCAAAAAGTATTCAGGCAACCGGGACGGGTACGGACAGTATCATGGTGGCATCAGGCAAGACAGGGCCGCAGGTTACCTATACCGGTGGCCACAGCAAAATTGGCGAACTGATTGGCAAGGCAGTACATGAGGCTGTCATAGAAGCATTGGGAAAACAAAACGGGTTTAAAATAACAAAAAAATAAAAAATGGAAAACTCATCCGTATCGTTGCCGAATCAAAGCACCATCTTTGATTCGGCAACGGAAAAACACAT
>DFZJ01000036.1:0-13032 GCA_002382045.1 Syntrophaceae bacterium UBA4059 | reverse complement strand
GTTGCTGCGGTCTTTTTATTTATGTTTGCATCGCCTGCCACACGGCCTGCAAGTAGCCAAGAACCTCAGATTATTCAGGTAACCTGGGTCGATGCCTCGCGTTTATCCGGGGGAAACCGTCTAGGTGGCCATGTTACAACAGCACAGTCTCCATCTGCAGCAGTTCAGAAAATGAGGGAAACAAAGAAGGATCAATCGCTTCCTGAAAAGAAGATGATTTTATCCACTCCCGAAGAGGTAAAGAAGTCCCCTGTTTTAGATCACGGTGACCCGGTGCCTGCCACTGCGGTGACGAGCAAGCTGACATCATCTGAGACGGGACATGAAAAAAAACAGGCGGTCACATTGGGACAAAGCTTAAAAACTTCCGGCGCCGATAACCTGGCCGCTTACACGTCAACCGCGAAACCTCGTTATCAGGAAAACGCGCCGCCGTCTTATCCTGTTTCGGCGCGCCTGCGGGGTTATGAAGGTATTGTTCTGATTTCCGCTGAAATTCTCTCCGAAGGCCGGGTGGGAAACGTGAAGATCAAATCCTCATCCGGATATGCAATCCTGGATCAATCGGCGCTCGAAGCGGTCAGGGCGTGGAAGTTTGATCCGGCCAGGAAAATGGGCAAACCCGTCCCCGTGCGGGTCGATATCCCCATACGCTTTGTTCTGAATGACGGTGGTTGATGCCCCCTTTTATCTCTTGCCCCTACAGGTAAATGGTTTTCGATTTTGAATTGAGGCAAGGATTACCGCTTCAAATCTTCAAGGCCACGGGGCTCAGATTCAGGAAGTTGTGCTCACTTCAACGCTCCGGCCTGCTCCATAAAAAATTGTCTCCGGAGAAAAATTCAGCATGTAGATGAATAATCTCTATTTCCTCAGATTCTGCCCGTCTATCGTCTGGACCTCCAGTAGTCCGGGTGCCGATGAAGATGCATAACCGCAAGGATGAAGATGCGATCGGACTCAATGCTGTATAGAACTCCGTACGGAAAGCGATTGGTTAAACACCTGCGGACATCATCTTCCACAATAGGCCACGCATAAGTGTGGGATAGGATGTTCTGTACTGTGGAATTGACCTCCAGCGAAAAATATTCTCCAAGTCCCGGTGAGCAGCTTTCGTAATATTCGATGGCCTCAAGGAATTCCGTTTCTGCTTCCGGATGAAAATCAAATGTCATCGTCCGAACCGCTCTCTGATTCGCGCAAACACTTGACCACCTGGAACGGGGTTGACTCGTCCGGACCGGAGCTCGGTAAGCCGACGCCTGGCAACTACTGCCCATTCCTTATCAATGTCCGGGTCTGGCATATTCAAGGTGCGAAGGAGCGAGTCAACCACTATGATGCGCTCTTCTACAGGGAGCGAGGTGGCCTCTTGAATGATTTCCTCTGTGTTGGACATAAAACACCTCCATAATTTCAATACGAGCATACCACGGGATTTTATATTCTGCAATTATCAAAGGACATGGGATAATAAGCTATTGATAATCAATTGAAACCAAGAATTTTCTTCGAGGTTACTTGTTTGTGGATTTCAGGAAGCCATTCGCAGGTTTCACGATAGTAAGATTGGACGCAAAGCCTTCGTATGTTTCAACCAGAACTCGGGGAATTTACTCTTTCTATCTTCGCAACAATGTCTTCAAATTGACTGATTTGGACAGGCCCATCAGGAAACTTGGCGATCCCGCACAGCGAAGTGCTGCCAAATATGAGCCTGGCCTATCTGGCGGCGAAGCGGGAAGTTTGTTGAAGGAATCGCCCAAAAAATTTCACATTTCATAAAACCCGTTTGATGTTTCTTTCAATAATCCGGGCAAAAAGCGGCTGCCTTACCGCTGCCGCCTACGGATGTATTCGTTAAATCATGCAGCATATCAACATGATGCCTTTCCCGTTCATTCATCTTGAAAACTTGGCACGCAAATTTCATTAGTATAAAGGCAAATAAACAAACTACCCTAAGGAGGTAACAGATCATGAAAAAGACATTAGGAACAATGATGGTGGCGGCGGCAGTGGTTCTCTTGACGGCAACATTCGGATTCGCGGAATTTGCAGCAACGGGCGCGGCAAACTTCCCTTACTTCCAACTGGGCCTGTTGATTG
This sequence comes from Syntrophaceae bacterium UBA4059, assembly GCA_002382045.1. Lineage (GTDB taxonomy): Bacteria > Desulfobacterota > Syntrophia > Syntrophales > Smithellaceae > UBA8904. The sequence goes on along the minus strand of DFZJ01000036.1, from coordinate 10,920 downwards.
TCGGGGGCCTCTTGCTGATTCAGTTGAAACGGAGATTCACGAAGATATATATGACGGAAGCAGTGGGCGCGTTCGCTCTCTATACGGTTTTAATGGCGCTCGTCACTAACCCGGTCATCGAATTGGTGAAGACGATCGTAACTTGATCTACGCGCAACGTCGACATGATCTGTGAAAGTATATTCCCCCTCCGGGCTTGCGCCGGGAGGGGTTTTTGTTGGATTCAGGCAATCAATTCCTTGTTGACACCACTTCTTTTCAGTATTACTAAGTAATCCAAATATGACATGAGGAGTATATTTCATGATTATCGTGACCGGCGGCGCGGGATTTATCGGCAGCGCCTTTGTCTGGAAGCTCAACCAGGAAGGCATTGAAGATATTATTATTGTCGATCGCCTTGGAAAAACGGATAAATGGAAAAATCTGGTCAATCTTCGCTTCGTTAACTATATCCATAAAGATGATTTTCATGAGATGATTTACCATGACACGGTGCGCTTCGATGTTGAAGCGATCATCCATCTGGGCGCCTGTTCATCCACGACGGAGCGCGATGCCGATTACCTCTGGCAAAATAATAATGTTTATACCGGCCTTCTGGCCGAATATGCGATGGAACACGGTATCCGCTTTATTTACGCCAGTTCGGCGGCGACTTACGGCGACGGAACTCAGGGCTTTTCGGATGATCACGACAAAATCAAAACCCTGAAGCCCATCAACATGTATGGTTACTCCAAACAGGTATTTGATGTCAGAATGTTGCGACATGCCTGGGAAAACAACATGGCCGGCATTAAATTTTTTAATGTTTTCGGTCCCAACGAATATCACAAAGGCGATATGACCAGCGTTATTTTTAAAGCCTTTCACCAAATCAGGGAAACCGGCAAAGTCCGCCTATTCAAATCCTATCTGCCCCAATATCCCGATGGCGGACAATTGCGCGATTTTGTCTATGTCAAGGATGTCATCGACGTGATCTGGTGGCTCTTTAATCATCAGGACGTCAACGGAATTTTCAATCTGGGCACGGGCAAGGCCAGAACCTGGAATGATTTGATTAACGCCGTTTTTGCCGCGATGGGCATCCAGCCGAATATTGAATATATTGAAATGCCGGAATCCTTGCGCAATCAATACCAGTACTTTACGCAGGCGGAAATGGCGAAGCTCCAAAAAACCGGCTGTCCGGTTGATTTTTCATCATTGGAAGATTCCGTCCGCGATTACGTCACGAACTATCTGCAAACACCGGATCCGCATTTAGGAAATTAAAAATGAACAGAAACATCGTCTGCATCATCCCCTCGCGTTATGAATCCAGCCGTTTTCCCGGCAAACCATTGGCTGACCTGTGCGGCAAGCCGATGATTCAACATGTTTATGAACGCGTCGCAAAGGCCCGGGCCGTGCCTTATGTGGCAGTGGCCACGGATGATCAGAGAATCTTCGATGCAGTCAGGAACTTCGGCGGCAATGCCGTAATGACCGCGCAGACGCATCGCTCCGGCACGGATCGAATTTCCGAAGCCGTTTCCTCACTGAATCTCGCTCCCGACGCCATCGTTGTCAACATTCAGGGCGACCAGCCGATTTTTGAGCCGGTGCAGGTTGATGAAGTCATCGAACCTCTGCTGGCTGATCCCGCCGTTGTGATGTCCACTTTGATTTACAAAATCATTCTGGATGAAGAAATCACCCATCCGCACGCGGTAAAAGTTGTTCTGGATCATGAAAACAACGCGCTTTACTTTTCACGGGCGACGATTCCTTACGTGCGAGACCAAAAACTCAAGGCCGACTATTACAAGCATCACGGGATTTACGCTTATCGCCGGGATTTTCTCGATACCTTTACAAGGCTGCCGGAAGGCAAACTGGAAAAACTCGAAGCGCTCGAACAATTACGCGCCCTGGAGTACGGTTACAGAATCAAGTGTGTCGTCACGCCGCACGATTCGGTCGAAGTCGATAATCAGCAGGAACTCGACCGGGTGCGCCGGATTCTGACGGAAAGAAAGTAATTCTATTTCAAAATCATCCTGTTGCTTTATTCAAGACCATCTGTTTAATGATCAATGACACAGTTAGCGGAATTGCCGGGCAGACACAATGCCAAAGTGGCGAATATCATGGTCAGCTTTATTTGGACACGGGGGGGGCGTTTACCCTGTCGTCAGGAGGATAAAAAAATGGCTTTTATTAAAAAATGGCTATCCGGCGGACGGCTGCTGTGCAGCCTGTTTATTCTGGCCATGTGGACAGGGTTTTTCCTGCATCCTTGTATTGCCGCCGCCGAATCGAAAGACCATCTGGCCGATTGCGCTAAAATTGACGATAACGCAGGGCGATTACAATGCTACGATGAACTTGCGGGCAGAAAAAATCGGGTGCATCAAACAGCCGGCCAAGAAGCAGAAGCATTGCCTGCCACGAAAGAAGCTTTATCGGAAGTGATTGAACCTTCCGTCATGACCAGACAATGGGATCTGGACCCTCAAAACCGCCAAAAATCTTTTGTTTTCAGACCTTACCGCATGAATTATTTATTGCCGGTAGCCTACAATTCGTCGCCGAATGAGGAAACGAATTTGGAATATGATCCCACGGCTAAAATCCAGCACAATGAAGCCAAGTTCCAAATCAGTTTCAAAGCAAAAGTATGGGAGGATGTTTTGCAGGATCCGCTTCAGGGGGTCTATGACAAAATTAAAGCGGTAAAAGGTATGGACGTATGGTTTGCATACACACAATTGTCCTTCTGGCAGATTTACAATACCGCTTTCTCAGCGCCTTTCCGCGATTTAAATTATGAACCGGAATTATTAGTCAACTTTCGCACGGACTATGACATTCTGGGCTTCAAGGGACGCTTTATTAACATCGGATTCAACCATCAATCCAATGGTCGCTCAAGGCCGCTTTCCCGCAGTTGGAATCGCATTGTAGCCAATATCGGTTTGGAAAGAAAGAACTTAGATTTGCAGTTGAAAACCTGGTACCGTTTGCCGGAAAATGGCGACACTGACGACAATACCGACATAACACACTACATGGGATATGGTGAGCTCTGGGCAACGTACTACTGGGAAAAGCAGAGATTTGCCATTATGCTGCGCAACAATTTCAGGCAAAATAATGTGGGGGCCGTGCAGTTGGATTGGAGCATTCCACCCATCACCCTGGGCTATCTGCTGCTGGGCTCATTCATCCCGAAAGCAACGCTGGAAAAATACCTGACCGACAAATTCAGTTTGTACATTCAGTATTTTAACGGCTACGGAGAGGGGCTCATGGATTACAACAAAAGCATTAACCGCATCAGTGCAGGCATTATGATTGCCGAATGGAACTGATTATCCGGCAGACCGTTTACGTCATAAGCGAGACATCATGAAAGAGAACATTTTACCGGAAAACTGGATTTGGAAGGATACGAATAGCGGTGCGCTCATTGCCCCGGAAAAGATTTCTGAGATTTTAAGCCGGATCGAAATGGCTTTCTGGAAGCTGGATATGAAGATCAAGGAAATTATCTAAAAGAGCAGGGAACGGTCTCGTGACCTTCAGGTCATCAGGTTATCGCGACCGTTCCCTGCAACTGATTAATCCTTAAATATGGCCCCCGTGGAAGCGGACGTGACCAGCCTGGCATAGCGCGCCAGATAACCGGTGGTGATGGCCGGTGTCCAGGGTTGGAGCAACTTGCGGCGCTTTTCCAACTCGGCATCGCTGACTTTCAGATTCAGTGTTTTGGCTGGAATATCGATGGCAATGATGTCGCCTTCTTTGACCAGCGCAATCGGTCCGCCTTCCGCCGCTTCCGGCGAGATATGGCCGATGGCCGCGCCCTGCGTGCCGCCGCTGAAACGCCCGTCCGTTAAAAGTGCTACGGACTGGTCCAGTCCCATGCCGACAATCGCGGACGTGGGTGAAAGCATTTCCCGCATCCCCGGACCGCCTTTGGGACCTTCATAGCGGATCACGACGATGTCGCCGCCTTTGATCTTTCCGCCCATGATTGCGGCAATGGCCTCATCTTCGCAATCAAACACACGGGCCCTGCCTTCGTTCACCTGCATGGCCGGCGCAACAGCGGATTGTTTCACGACCGCACCGTCCGGCGCAAGATTGCCGCGCAAAACAGCAATTCCGCCTTGTTTGGAATACGGGTTATTTAAGGGCCGGATGACATCATCGTTCAAAACGCGGACAGCTTTTAAATTGACGCCCACGGATTTACCGGTGACGGTCATCGCCTTTTCATCAATGACCCCCAGCTTGCTGATCGATTTCATCACCGCCTGGATGCCGCCCGCGGTATCCAGATCTTCGATATGGTGATGCCCGGCGGGACTTAATTTGCAAATATTCGGTGTTTTTCCGCTGATTTTATTGAAGAGGTCTAAATCGAGCCTGATGCCCGCTTCATGAGCAATGGCGGGAATGTGCAGGACCGTGTTGGTGGAGCAGCCCAGCGCCATATCGACAGCCATGGCGTTCTTAAATGCGGCGATTGTCGCGATATCGCGGGGTTTGATGTTCTTTTTGAGCAGATCCATAATTTTCATGCCCGCGTGCTTGGCCAGCCGATGCCTGGCTGCAAGCACCGCCGGAATCGTCCCGTGGCCGGGCAACCCCAGACCTAATGCTTCCGTAACGCAGTTCATGGAATTGGCCGTGTACATGCCGGAACAGGACCCGCAGCCCGGACAGGCGCAGTCTTCCAGCTGTGCCAATTCCGCGGCTTTCATCTTCCTGGCTTTTACCGCACCGACGCCTTCAAACACGGAAATGAGGTCAACGGCCTTACCCTGAAGCTTTCCCGCCAGCATCGGCCCGCCGCTGATGAAAATAGACGGAATGTTTAACCGCAGCGCCGCCATCAGCATGCCGGGAACAATCTTGTCGCAGTTGGGAATAAAAACCAGCGCGTCAAACGGATGAGCCGTCGCCATAATTTCAATGGAGTCGGCAATCAACTCGCGGCTGGCCAGCGAATATTTCATGCCCGCGTGATTCATGGCGATACCGTCGCATACGCCGATGACCGGAAACTCGACCGGCGTGCCGCCGGCCATGCGGATGCCTGCCTTGACATCCTGAGTAATCAAGTCCAGATGGATATGGCCCGGTATGATTTCATTGGCGGAATTGACCACGCCAATAAGCGGTCCGGCAATTTCTTCATCGGTATAGCCCATGGCTTTAAAGAGCGAACGGTGCGGCGCGCGCTCCAATCCTTTTTTCATGAGATCACTTCTCATCATTTTTCTCCTGTATTTGCGGGGAACGGTTTGAATAACCCGAAGGTCACGAGACCGTTCCCCGCATCAATTATTTCTTTCGTTTTTCCGGCCTGAGCGATCTAACGGCGGCGCCGGCCTGCCACAACTCGGACTCGCGCATCTCTCTGAGTTCTTCATTGAGCAGTTCCTTATAGTTCGGAGCGCCGTTGACGCGCAGAACAATTTCCGTTTCCTTGCCGGTAGCGACGGAATTATAAAGCTCGGCAAACACCGGCTCCACCGCCTTGCGAAACTTGTGCCGCCAATCCAGCGCACCGCGCTGCGCGGTAGCCGAACAGTTGGCGTACATCCAGTCCATGCCGTTTTCGCCGACCAGACGAATCAGGCTCTGGGTGAGCTCTTCGACTGTTTCGTTGAAGGCTTCGCTGGGGGTGTGGCCGTGACGCCTGAGTTCGGCATATTGCGCTTCCATCATGCCCGCCAGCGCGCCCATCAGCACGCCGCGTTCACCCGTCAGGTCACTGTATACTTCCATCTGGAAAGTCGTCGGAAATAAGAATCCGGAACCGATGGCGATACCTAAAGCCAGTGTACGTTCCATCGCCCGGCCGGTTGCATCCTGGTGAACGGCAAAGCTGGAATTGATGCCGCTGCCGTCGACGAAATTGCGGCGGACGCTGGTACCCGACCCCTTGGGGGCAACCATAATGACATCAACGAAATCAGGCGGGATAACACCCGTCTGTTCTTTATACACGATGGAAAAACCATGCGAGAAGTAAAGCGCATCGCCTTTTTTCAGGTGCGCTTTGACTTTCGGCCACAGAATGGTTTGCGCCGCGTCGGACACCAGATATTGAATGACGGTTGCTTTTTCCACCGCTTCTTCAATCGGGAAAAGCGTCTGGCCGGGCGCCCAACCGTCGGCAATCGCTTTTTCCCAGTAAGGTTTGTCTTCCGGGGACTGCCCGATGATCACGTTGACGCCGTTGTCCCTCATATTGAAAGCCTGCGCGGGTCCCTGAACACCATAACCCAGTACCGCGATGACTTCTTTTTTAAGAACTTCCTGTGCTTTTTGAACGGTGAACTCTTCCGAGGTCACCACTTCTTCCATTGTACCGCCAAAATTAATTTTTGCCATAAAACCCCCTGTTCTTCATTGTTATTATTGTTTATTTTTTTATATTACATTAATCTTCCAATTTCAAGGCGATCAAGCCTGTTCTGGTTATATCAGCAATGCCGAGCGGTTCCAGACGCGCCAGAGCAAAATCGATTTGCGTTTTATCCCCCGTTATTTCGACAAGGACGTATTTATCGCCGGACACGATTGTCTTCCATTTATTCATGTCAATAGCGTTTTTCACGTCTTCCGAATTCTGGGCTGTCAGATTAAGCCGGACCAGAACCATCTCGCGATGGATGGATTCAACATTGGTCAGGTCATCAACGGAAATCACATCGAACAATCTTTGCAGCTGATTTTCAATCCGGGTAATGGTCGTCTGAGAACCGGCAGTGGTCATCACGATTTTCGATATGTCTTTTTGCGTTGTGGTATTCACGCAGAGACTGTCAATATTATAACCTTTGCCACCCAGCGTCCCGGCAACTCTCGCCAGCACATCCGGTTTGTTATGCACCAGAATTGAAATAATGTGGTCCTTTTTCTCCATTTCACTCAACCTCGCAATTAATAATTATCCGACGCAGCCGTCAGTTGATCATCTCTCTCGATCCCAGCGTCATCTGGCTGATTGACTGGCCCGGATGCACCATGGGATAAACACATTCCTCGCGCGACACGCGAAAATCCATCAGGACCGGTTTACTCGAAGCAAGCCCCTCTCTTAATATGGATTCCACTTCGGCTGGTTTAGTCGCCCGCAGGCCAACAACGCCGAAAGCTTCCGCCAATTTTACGAAATCCGGAGCGTATGTCATATCCGTATGGGAGTAACGCTTTTCATAAAACATTTCCTGCCACTGGCGCACCATCCCCAAATAACCATTGTTTAACAGGACAACCTTTACAGCGATATTATACTGGGCGGCTGTCGCCAGTTCCTGAATATTCATCTGGATGCTGCCGTCACCGGCAATGTCAATAACGTGTTTATCCGGAAATGCGCATTTGACGCCGATGGCCGCCGGCAAGCCGAAGCCCATCGTGCCTAAACCGCCCGATGAGATAAAGGAGTTTGGTTGATTAAAAGGGAAAAACTGCGCCGTCCACATCTGATTCTGGCCGACTTCCGTTGTAATCAGCGCGTCGCCCCCGGTCAGCTTGTACAGCGTTTCGATAACCGATTGCGGTTTGATGATTTCGCTGCTCTGACAGTAGGTCAAGGGGACTTTTTCCCGCCATTCGGCAATTTCGCCAAGCCACGTTTTCCGCGAAAGATCATCCGGCGTATAGTGATGTTCTTCCAGGAAGCGCAGCAGGTCCTTGAGCGTGGCTTTGGTATCGCCGATAATCGGCAAATCAACGGTAACATTTTTATTAATGGAAGACGGATCAATATCAATATGGACTATTTTCGCATTGGCGGCAAAGGTTTCGATCGTACCGGTCACGCGGTCGTCGAACCGGACACCGACCGCCAGCAGAAAATCGCAATGGCTGATGGCCATATTCGCATAATAAGTGCCGTGCATCCCCAGCATGCCCAGCCATAGGGGATCGCTTCCCGGAAAAGATCCGAGCCCCATCAGGGTGCCGGTTACGGGAATCTGGTACTTTCGGGACAGTTCGGTCAGCTCTGCAGAAGCCTTGCCGAGGATAACGCCGCCGCCGGTCATAATTAACGGTTTCGAGGCGGTTTGGAGCATGTCCAGCAAATTAGCCATTTTCTTGGGCGCCGGTTTGTAGGATACTTCATGATTGCGGAACTTCACATTGGCCGGATCATAATCGGTTTGCGCGGCCATGACGTTTTTCGGCAGATCCACCAGCACCGGTCCTGGTCTTCCGGAACGGGCGATGTGAAACGCTTCTTTAATCGTTGCAGCCAGTTCATCAACATTGCGCACCAGAAAATTATGTTTGGTGCAGGGACGGGTGATGCCGGTAATGTCACATTCCTGAAACGCGTCGTTCCCGATGAGGCCTGTCGGCACCTGGCCGGTAAAAACCACCAGGGGAATGGAGTCCATATTCGCTGTGGCAATGCCGGTGACGGTGTTGGTGGCGCCGGGACCGGAAGTGACCAGACAAACGCCTACCCGGCCGCTCGCCCGCGCATAGCCGTCGGCGGCATGCACGGCGCCCTGTTCATGGCGAACTAAAATATGCTTGAGGTTGCTTTTATAAAGTTGATCATAAATATCCAGGACAGCCCCGCCCGGGTAGCCGAAAATAATGTCAACTTTTTCTTCTTCCAGCACTTTCAGCAAAATTTCCGTGCCTTTCAACTTCATATCTTATAACTCCTAGCTAATTGCTTATTTATTCTCTTTATTCAACAGCCTTGAAATTAAAAAAGCCGCCAGTTTCTTTTAGGAAAAAGCGGCTTGGTGTCCAAAAGCAAAGCCGCGGGCTTTAGGGGCCCGCGGCTTGTATCTTAATTTTCAGAAAGATACTTAACCGGCAGACCCCATGGGTACGACTACTACGACGAGTAATCTTACATAGGCTTGTATCTGAATTCTGCCGCTGTCAAAATCTTTAAGAAACATAATTACTTCCTGATAAATTTGGTTACATTTTAACGAAAAAAACTATTCTTGTCAAGCAGCATTCTCACTTCCCATAATATTTTTATCTGAATAACTCTTCTTTTTCGTCAATGGCATCCTCTTCTTTTTCGCCGGGCGGAGCGTTATCCAGAAAACATTCATAGATCGTTCCCGGACCTGTGTCCTGAGTCGGCCGGCCTGTTTTGTGATCCACCTTGACAAAAATAATGCCTTCCGGAACGGGAAAAGCCTCGACCGGCGTATTGGCCAGAACCTTTTCCATAAAATAGAGCCAGACGGGCGCTGCGGCCCGACCGCCTACCTCCTGCCTTCCCATCGATTTTTCCTGATCAAACCCGATCCAGACCCCGGTAATCAGCGAAGGGGTAAATCCGATAAACCAGGCATCGCGGGTATCATTCGTCGTTCCCGTCTTGCCGGCAACCGGCCTGCCAATGCTCTTTACTCTGCGTCCCGTACCGCTCTCCACAACATCCTGCATCACATAGGTGGTCATAAAAGCAATGCGGGGATCAATGACCTGCTCGGAGATCACTTTGGTTTCTTCAAAAACATTGCCGGTGCGGTCTACAATTTTGCGGATAAAGAAAGGGGTGACCTTTTTACCCCCATTTCCCAGCACACCGTAGGCGCGAACCATCTCCTGCAAAGTGACACCCGAAGAACCCAGCGCCAGGGACAGATTCCTGGATAGCGGAGACTCAATACCCATGTTGACTGCGTAGGACACGGCATAATCAATGCCGATTTCCTGCAGGATTTTAACGGTTACGACATTGCGGGATTGCACCAGGGCTGTTCTCATGGTAATTGGTCCCAGAAATTTTCCATCGAAGTTCTTCGGTTTCCAGAGACCGTCATCCTGCGAGGGATCTTCAAAGACGATCGGTGAGTCCACAAACCGCGTGGATGGATTCATGCCTTTATCAAAAGCCGCCGTGTAGATCAGCGGTTTAAAAGCGGAGCCCGGCTGTCGGCGCGACTGAGTCGCCCGGTTAAACTCGCTCTGGTTGAAATCGCGCCCTCCAACCAGAGCGCGAATCGCACCGGTTTTAATATCCATGCAATAAAGCGCTCCCTGCACCAGACCTTTCTCGGATTTGCCGCGTTCCTCCATTTCCGTGAGTCCCTTGATGAGTGCATCGCGGGCTGCCTTTTGAGCCGAAAGATTAAGGGTCGTATAGATGGATAATCCTTCCTTGTAGAGAACATCCGCGCCATATTTCTCCTGCACATAACGACGGACATGTTCGACAAAATAAGCGGCAACTTTGTCCTTTGGTTTCATCGGTCTCAGTTTGAGGGGAGTGGCAACGGCTTTATCCATTTGTTCTTTGGTTATAAAGCCTTCTTCCATCATGCGTGTTAAAACATAAACCTGCCTTTGCTTGGCACGGTCGAAAGACAGAAACGGGGAATAGGTGGTGGGCGCTTTCGGCAAGCCGGCCAGCAGAGCGGCTTCCGGCAATGTCAGATCTTTCGCGCTTTTGCCAAAGTAACCAATCGACGCTGATTCGATGCCGTAGGTGCCGTGCCCCAGGTAAATCTGATTAAGATACAAATTCAGGATCTCATCTTTACTCAGATATTTGTCGATCCGATAAGAAAGGATGGCTTCCTTCAATTTTCTGATATATTTTCTTTCCGGCGTCAGATACATCAGTTTGGCAACCTGCTGTGTAATGGTGCTGCCGCCCTGAACAATTTTACCTGCTTCCACATTTTTAAACATGGCGCGAAAAATACTTTGCAGATCGACGCCCTGATGCTGATAAAAGCGGGAATCTTCCGCCGCGACAAAAGCGTGCTGAGCGATCTTGGGAACGTCGGAAATCTTAACCAGTTTTCTGTCTTCCAGAAAGAACTCGTCAATCAGTTCGTCATTTTCGTCCAAGACGCGGGAAGCGATGCTCGGACGGTAATCCTTAAGTGCGTCAATGCCCGGCAAATCCAGGGTCATCAT
>DFZJ01000189.1:9515-10209 GCA_002382045.1 Syntrophaceae bacterium UBA4059 | reverse complement strand
AGATCGCCTATGGCTTCCAGGCCTTTGCCGATGATTTTCGGAGCAGTGACGGTCACCAGACGATTAACCAGGTTATCTTGAAGGGCAGACGTAATGATTTGCGCGCCGCCTTCAATCAAGACCGACGAAATGTTTCTGGCAGCCAGCATATTAAGCAATTGTTTCAAATCGACATGGTTTCTCTCGTCAGCCTCGACTGTGACCAATTCCGCGCCTGCTGTCGTGAGCTTTTGATAATGTGGATCGGAAGCACTCTTAGTCGTGACGATCAGGGTCGGTGTCCGGGAGAGATTTTGCATGACGTTGCTTTCGGTGGTGATGGACAGACCGGAATCCACGATAACTCTCAGCGGATTGCGGCCGCGAACTCTTCTGACCGTCAGCGTCGGGTTATCTTTCAGAACGGTTCCGATTCCGACCAGGATCGCGTCATGTTCAGCCCGCAGTTGATGAGCAAATTTCAGGGATGCGGGAGAACTGATCCACTGCGAATTGCCGGTGGCCGTCGCAATGCGACCGTCCAGTGTTTGCGCGTATTTGGCGGTCACAAAAGGCAGTCCGGTTTCCATATAATGAAAAAAGACTTCGTTGAGATTGCGGCATTCATCCACCAGAACACCGGTTGCAATTTCAATTCCTGCGCTTTGCAGGCAGTTCACACCCTGACAGGAAACCAGCGGGTTGGAATCCGTCG
>DFZJ01000189.1:0-9483 GCA_002382045.1 Syntrophaceae bacterium UBA4059 | reverse complement strand
GCGTGATTTTCGCCGCAACACTGATGATACCCCCGACCGATGATTTTGCCGTTTTTCACAATCACGGCGCCCACCATCGGATTGGGGCTGGCGTAGCCCCGGCCCTTGGCGGCCAGCTTCAGGGCCAGTTTCATGTAGTGTGCGTCAGTCATGGCGATTTTATTACCTCATTGACCAGGCCAATGCAAAGAAATTCTTGTTCGGTAAGTTGACCTTAAATAAATGTTCCCATAATGCACACAATGTGCTAGTATAAAACCATGAAAAGCATAAACTGGAGCACGGAAAAGAGTGTTGTGCTAAAGTCATCTCGCGGTATCTGTTTTGAAGATGTGGTGTTTTTTGTTGAAAGGGGTGACATACTAGACGACTATCTGCATCCCAATCAGAAAGATTATCCCGGACAGCGAATGATGGTTATCAATATTGCCAATTACGCTTATCTCATTCCTTATGTCGAGAATGATGAAGAACTATTTCTGAAAACCATCATTCCAAGTAGAAAGGCAACACAAAGATATCTTGGAGAAAAATAATGAAGACGAAATTAACGAAAGAAGAAAAAGAAATACTCGATAGCTTCGAAAAAGATGAGTGGGCGCCAGTTACAGACCTCACTAAAAGAAAAAAAGAATTAATGACCTATGCACGTAATACGTTACGCAAGGATAAGAGGCTGAATATACGGATTTCTGAAAGAGATCTTCTTGAACTTCAAAAAAAAGCAGCTAATGAAGGGTTACCCTATCAGACCTACGTATCCAGCATTATCCACAAATTCATTAACGGAAACTTGGTTGAAGCGAGAAAATGAACCGGCCAACAACGGCACGTAATAAAAAGGAATAAAGTTGATTATGAGTTTTTTTGATATTTTTGCTTTCATTTCCGGCGCCGCCATCGGCAGTTTCCTCAATGTCTGCATTTTTCGTATCCCGGCTGAGGAATCAATCATCAGACCCGCATCCCGGTGTCCTTCCTGCCTCCATCCGATTCGTTTTTATGACAACATACCCATCATCAGTTTTCTTCTTTTGCGCGCCAGATGCCGGGATTGCGGCGCCAAGATTTCATGGCGCTACCCGCTGGTTGAGTTGATTACCGGCCTGCTGGCCTTGCTGCTGTTTATAAAATTCGGTCTGACGCTCGATTTTCTTGTTTATTTTGTCTTCACCGCAGTTTTGATTATCATAAGCTTCATCGATCTGGATCATCAGATTATTCCTGACATCTTATCGCTGCCCGGTATCCCCATATTTTTCCTGCTGGCTGTTTTTGTTGTCAAACTGCCTTGGATGGAAGCGGCAATCGGTTTGTTAATCGGAGGCGGCGTTCTTTTTGCGATTGCCTTTGTTTATGAATTCATAACCAAGCGTGAAGGAATGGGTGGCGGCGATATTAAGTTGCTGGGTATGATTGGCGGGTTTTTAGGTTGGAAATCATTGATTTTTATTCTGCTGGTCAGTTCTGTGCTGGGAGCAGTGATAGGCATTGCCGTCATGGTGATAAAAAAACAGGATATGAAGTATGCCGTTCCTTTCGGGCCGTTTTTATCGGCCGCTGCCGTGGCTTACATTTTCTGGGGCGACGTCTTTATGCGATTCCTGATTTACCGTCACTAACAGGCATATTTGTAAAAATATTCAAAATTGACAATTTCCGGCCGTGCGGGTAAACTAAACTCAGTAAACTAAGTTTCAGAGGGAGAGATTTTATGCACACAGTCAATATCCATGAAGCCAAAACACATCTTTCTCGTCTGGTAGAAGAAGCCGCGCAGGGAAAATCTTTTATCATTGCCAAGGCCGGAAAGCCGCTGGTTAAGGTTTCTTCCCTGTCGGAAGAAGAGAAAAAAGGTGTGCGGAAAACAGGGTTTATGGCCGGCGAAATTTTGGTTCCGGATGATTTTGACTCCATGGAAAAAGAAGAAATGATGATGCTGTTTGAAGGTAAAGTGAGTTGAAACTGCTGCTTGATACGCATATTATCCTGTGGGTGGCGGGAGCGCCGGAAAAACTTTCCGAATCGACACATGCTCTTTTGCAAGCGTCGGACAATAGCCTGTTTTTCAGTGCGGCCAGTATCTGGGAAATCGTCATCAAACTGGGGCTGGGAGGAAAAGATTTCAAAGTTGATCCATCTCGTTTGAGAAAAATGCTGATGCAAAACGGATATGCGGAGCTTCCCATTACCGCTGAACATGCCTTGAAGATTGAATCTTTGCCTGCCCTGCACAAAGATCCGTTCGACCGTCTGCTTCTTGCTCAAGCCCGTGCGGAAGGCATGATGCTGTTGACGGTTGATCCGTTGATTGCTCAATATCAGGATTCAGTATTGCCGGCTTGAATCACAAATGGTGAAAAGCGCCGTTAATATGCGTAAATGACCAGTCAGCCGTCGCAGGTTCAGGCCGGATAGACATTGACAAAGGATGGTTTAAAACGTAATATGCAGCCATAAAATGTCATAATTCAACTTAATCGGCGCTGCGATTGTGTGGTTGGTATAACCTTTGCTTTAGAGTAACTGATTAAACAGGATGCTTTCAGGGGTTGTAATGAAAAAAAGCTTTGTCGGCGGTTTCAGTTTAATTGAATTGATAATTGTGATGGCCATCATCGGGGTCATGGCATCCGTAGCAGGTGCGGCCTTTCAGCGCTATGTCCATAATACCAACCTCAAGAATGCAGCCCGCGATATCAGCACCGATATCCAGAACTGTAAAGCAAGGGCTCGATCTACACTTACGGATTATTTGATCATTTTCAATCAACCGGCCGCCAACGAATATCAGATATGTCCAACGAGTAATTGCCTTAATTGTTCAGGAACGGCTACAACCAAGAGGCTGGCGGATGCAGGCTCGGGCATCACCTTTGACAATGTGGGTTTTCCTGGAGGAAACATTTGCATCTATAGAAGGGGCACTGCTGAACCGGGAAGTGTGAGGTTGAAGAACAGCCGGAATTCAATCATGACTATTACCGTCAATTTTACAGGAAAAAGCTATGTTGATCCAGATCCCGCAAAAACCAATATGCAATAACCGGGGCATCAGCATGATCGAGGTTTTGATTGCCATGTTTCTGACCTCCGTGGCGGTATTGGGTATTTTTTCCCTGCAAGCGCCGGCATTGAAACAAACGGCCCGTGCCGACTATCTGGGCAGGGCTGCTGAAATACTGCAAAATCAGATAGAGACCACTGAAGCGTTCATCATGAATCCCTGTAACACGGTGACTGTGGGCACCACGGCAACCAGCATTAAAATGAGCGGCATGGCCGGTACGATTGCCGGAGACGCAACGTATAATGTCAGTACCACCATCGCCAGTGCCGGAACAAATATCTGGAAGGTTACTATCACCGTTACCTGGCCGATGAATACGGTCGGCATTACAACGAATGTTATGGTTTCCAGGCAGGAATTTTTTAGGGTAGGGTGCTGATGATGAAAAATAAAGGCTTCACATTGCTCGAGCTTGTTTCTGCAATGGCCATCGGTGTCGTGATGCTGGCTGCTGTTTACGGCGCGGTCAATGTCGTCCAACGTTCAACGACGGGCATTGAGAGAAAAGTCATCGCCCAGCAGGATGCCAAATCTGTGCTGGAGCTGATGGCTATGGAAATACGCATGGCATCTTATGACCAGAACATGGATACTTCAATCTGGGTTGATCCGGCTAACTGTAATGGTGATTCAGCCAATCCTACCTATAGAGGCATACAAGCTGCTACACCCTTTAGTCTTACGATTGAAATGGATATCAACGACAGTGGTGGGATCGACGATACAAATAGTAACCGCAATGAAACAATTAAATATGTTTACGATGCAGCCAATCAGTATATAACCAGATCGACTAACTGTGGTAACAATGACCCCTTTCTGGGGGACACCGTCACCGGTAAGAAAACCGTCCGGGTGCTCAATGACCAAAACGGTAATGGCGTGTACGACGCGGGAACGGATGTGCCTGTTTTTCGCTATTTCAACGGGGCGGGCGTTGAAATATTTCCGGGAACCACCCCGTCAACCATTCCGACGATCCGGACCATAGAAATTATCCTTGCCCTGGAGACGGAAGATGTTGACCCGTCTACGAATCAGAGACGCAGACTGGTCTATTCAACCCGTGTCATGCCCAGAAACCATGCCATATCACAATGAGACATATGATTGATAAGCAATTTAAATATTTAAAAGTCATGAATTCCGAAAGCGGATTTGCCCTGATCGCTGCCGTACTTGCCTGCATGATCCTGATGGCTTTGACGTTATTCGCCCTCCAGTTATCAACGGGAGATTTAAGAACCAGCGCAGTAGTCGTAGGAGACAAAATGGCTCTGTCCGCCGTGGAAAGCGGCATTCACAATCTTACGCAAACCTTTGAACCAGCCGCCAGTACAACCGGTTATGGCCTGGGTGGCAGCACCTGGCGCGATGTCAGCACAACCAATAATTCAGGTTCGCAATTTAGATATACATCGACGGCGGCAAGCCCGATGGCCCCTTTACCTTTAGCCGGTTATTCCATGGAATCGGGACAGGGATGGGGGATGTCCAGGTTCAATATCACGGTTGAAGGGCGCAATACGGCTTATGGTTCGACCGTGCAGGTAGATGTCGGAATAGGGTACGGCCCCGTGCCGATCAGCACGATATACAAGTGATTGCTGCTGACTTAATCCCACCAAGTTGCAGGGAGGAAGAAAAATGCGTAAATATAAAATAGTCTTAATAACAGGAATGGCAGCAATATTGTTATCCTTTCCTTTGGGGCAGGGGCAGGCGGTAACCTCGATTGGTTCAAGTGGCAAAACATCAGAGGGGACGTCTCAGAAAACGGTTAGGATGTTTAAAGTTGTCGGTTTTATTAAAAAAATTGAAAATAATATTCTTTATCTGGAAAATAAACAACAATACGACCTGCGCAGCGTCAGGATAACGAGACTGTCGGGTAAAAGCAACCGTATTTCCAATCAAAAATGGGCTGCGGAGATGTTGTTTATCAATGGTGTCCTGAAAGAAGTCATTATTCGCTAGCCCATTAAGATCAGGTTATAAGGAGGTACCGATTATGAAGAGGGGTCGTAAGTTTCTCTCTGTTATGATAGCTTTGGCACTGATGGCTTATCTGTCGCCATTCTGGGCAAAATTCGCGGCAGCCGACGAGCAGGAGCTTTTCACATCGGGAAGCACCGTTCAACCCAACGTTTTGCTTATTCTGGACAACTCCCAGAGCATGGATGAGGATTTTGTCGGCAACGCCATAGGAGCTTACAGAACAAACAGTCGATTGGTTGAAGGTAAAAGGGCCTTGCAGACCATGGTCAACACGTATGCCAGCCAATTGCGCCTGGGGCTCATGACGTATAAACTGCCTGCTGTGACCGCCAATCATCTTCACAATGCCGCTTATCATGTGTCCTATGATCCGAAATCTTGGTGCCCATCTCCGCCGGCTGCGTGCGGTACATACTGCAAGACAGAAGACGCAACGGCTCAGGCCACCTGTCAAAGTGCCTGCGGTTTGCAGAATGCTTCTTTTGATGCCACTTACAGGGATGCTATCATAACGAACTATGCAGCCAGCTCCGAGCAGCGAAACCGATACTGCGATCTGGTCTGGCCGAAAACAAACAAAATTCCGAATCCGAATACGGCAGAGTCGAATTACATATACCATAAACTGCCGGGAACGTATTACTCCGGTTCCGATCAAGGCTATCGATTTCTGTATTCAACGGATTACACCCCCGATGAAAATCCCGTGAACGATCATTATAAGATTTGTACGGGAAAGACGGGGACAGGAGATGGGAATGTCGGCTATACGGGTTGCGGCCCATCAAACAATACCTATGGCCCATCGGATGAAGATACGGCCCTGGGATTTGCCGACTGGGGAAGACGGTGGGCCTGGTATCATACTTCGCGGGTCTGGTTTGCCAACAGTTCTCCCGGTGGCGGCTATCTGGATGTTGCCTGCGGCGGCTCCACGGCCAGTCTCCTGGCCAAACTGAATATGAAGGAAAACGATGAGACAGGGTACATGAGTTGCGGCAACGGCAACACCTGCGCCTACATTGTCGCCGCCGGACTGACGCCGACAGAGGGGACCTTCAAATCGGCCATCAACTATTTCAAAGGAGAAAAAGATTACAAGACAAACACAAGCAATACGAGTCCCATCACCGATTCCTGCCAGAAAAATTTTGTGGTCTATGTTACAGATGGCCTGCCCAGCGTGAATGCGAGCGGCACAGCAGGGTCGGCAACCGCTCTGATGCCCGCCGCACTGACGCAAATCGACAACCTGCGTGCCCTGGTTAAAACACTGGGCTCCGGCGCCAACCAGACGGATTACACTTTTAACGTCAAAACCTATGTTCTGGGGATGGCTTTAACGGATGCCGCAAGGCCGGAACTGGATCGGATGGCTTCCCACGGCGGTACGGCGGTCAGCGGTCATGCCTATTATGCCGACGACACAGCGGCTCTGAACAGCGCCCTCACCAATATCCTGTCGGACATTGTCAATAAATCCTTCTCCTTCTCCACGGCATCCGTTTCCTCGTCACGGCTGGCCGACGAGAATTTTATTTATGAAGCATCTTTTGAGCCCAGCGATGATCCTTTCTGGAAGGGATACCTGAAGAAGTGGTCGCTGAAAGCCGATGGAAGTCTGGACAATGTCCTATGGGAGGCCGGCTCCCGGCTGTCCACGACAGCCGCGGCAGACCGCAATATAAAAACTTTGATCGGCGGCAGTCTGGTCAATTTCAAACCCTCGGACATTGATGCGACTGTCCCTGTCTCCTATTTAAATATGAGCGTGGCCGATCAGGCGACGGCGAATAAAATCATCAAATACGTTCGCGGTTACGACAAGGATCCATTAGATGCGACGATTACGACTAATCCGGACGGCTGGAAGCTGGGGGATGTTTTTCACTCCAACCCCATTACGATCGGCACTCCCTCTCCGTACTTTACGGATTTTCTGGACAGCACCAATGCCTTTGCCGGATTCAGATCTGATCATCCGCGGGCCAGCAATTGCGAAGGGGGCGGCACGGCATGCGACGGTTACGGCAAACGCCTGGTCATCGTGGGCGCAAACGATGGGCAATTCCATGCTTTCAATGCCTCAACCGGTTTGGAGTATTGGAGTTTCGTCCCTCCGAATCTTCTGCCCAAACTGCAGTACCTTGCTCACTACAGTGAGCCTTCAGCGCTGACTCATAACTTCTTTGTCGATGGGCCCGTAACAGTTGCGGATGTATGGCTTGGCACAGGAAGCGGCTATACAAAAGCAAAGGCTGACTGGAAAACACTGGCTGTTTTCAGTCTGGGCCGAAATGACAGGGACTACACGGCAGCCGATAAAAGCGCCGTTCCTCAATCCACTAAATACTGGAGCTGGAATTCATCGTGCGACGGTAACCTGAAAGAAACATATGACGGCACGGATACCACCAATACCTATTATTACTGTGGATACTATGCCTTTGATTTTACCAATGTAACGACAACCGAGCCTTCATTTAAATGGAAATTAAATATCCATGCGACCAAATCCCCTGATAAAAACAACGTATGGCCATACATGGGAGAGCCATGGAGCAAGATGAATATCGGCCGGGTCAAGATAAACGGGCAGGAAAGATGGGTAGGATTCATCGGGGGAGGCTACAATTACAGTGCCGCCGCAAGCACCGATATGAGAGGCAAGGGTGTTTTTGCCGTTGATTTAAGTGATGGCGCCATCCTGTGGTCTTTTACCCACGGTGCGTCACCAGCCACCACAACCACCAGTCCCGACATGGAATATCCCATAGCGGCGCCTCTCACGATTGTCGATACGGATAATGACGGATTTGTTGATTACGCCTATGTTGGAGACCTCAAAGGAAATATGTGGCAGTTCCAATTCTGCATGAGCAACAGCGCCAGCAGTTGTAACACGTCAAACTGGAAGGGTTCGCTTCTGCTCAGCAAAGACACAGGCGCCGATAAATTCCCCCTGTACAATCAGGCCACCATGGCAAAAGACGGCGCCGGCAATATCTGGCTGTATTGGGCGACGGGTGACAAGGCGGAACCGACAGGTAATGGGCCGGCTCAGTATGTATTTGGTTTAAAACCCGTTCTTTGCCGGGATAGCACCGGTGCGCCAACACCCTGTTCAAGAAACGACCTGGCGAACATCACTTCGCAGCAATCGGCATATTGTGACAATAAAGCTTCCAAAGTCGGGTGGTATATCAATCTGGCCGGACTCCATGAGCAGGTGCTGGCCGAGCCGGTAGCCTTTGGCAATGTCCTTTATTTTACATCCTTTACCCCGGCATCCGGCAGCGGCGCCAGTTGTACAAAAACCGGAACGGCCAGACTCTATGCCATCAATATCGGCACCAACACGGCGACCTGTAATGTCGGTACGGGGGTATTTGCAGAAGGGGCAAGGAGCATGGTCATTGGGGTTGGAATAGCGTCCGCCCCGATGATTTCTTTAAAGCCGGGCACAGCTCTGCCGCCGGATATTTATGCAACAACGAGCGGCGCCGGGTCACAGGAATCCAGTACGGTCAGGATTAATTTTGATCCACCTACCATGTCCAATAGAACGAATATGCTTTTCTGGAAGGATAAACGTTTACAATAGCGAGCTAAAATCAAATCGTCAGCTNNTTTTTTTATAAGAAAGGTTTTTACACGGTCCATGAAGAACAAACTTGCTGATCTTATCGCCAACGCTGTTGCGGCCTGCACGCAAAAAGGCCTGCTGCCGGACGTGAATCTGTCGCCCATTGAAATCGAAGTGCCGGCCAACCCGGAACATGGCGATTACGCCTCCAATGTGGCCATGATTCTGGCGTCCCAGGCCAAACAGAATCCCCGGAAGATTGCGCAGGCGATCCAGGAAAACCTGACCGATCCGGAAGGCATTATCGAAAAAAGTCAAATTGCCGGTCCCGGATTTTTGAATTTTATGATCAAAGACGATCTGTGGCGGAAAACTCTGCAAAAAGTACTGGATCAGAAGGAAAAATACGGCTGCCTGNNCTGACCAACCTTCTTAAAACGACAGGTTATGACGTTACCAAAGAATATTATATCAATGACGCCGGCAATCAGATGAACAATCTGGGTAAATCGGTGCTGTATCGCTATCGGGAGCTTTCAGGCGAGAAAATCGAATTTCCCGAAAATTGCTATAAGGGCGATTATATTAAAGATATATCTGCTGATATCCTCAAAAAGGAAGGGAAACGCTACTTGACGGAAAACGAAGACCAGACGGTTCCGTATTTCAACGGCATTGCCGGCGGGGTTATCCTCGAAGAAATCAAGCAGGATCTGAAGGATTTCGGTGTGACCTTCGATTTTTATTTCAGCGAGAAGGAATTATACAAGGATAACGGTGTGAGTAACCTTTTATCCTCCCTGCAGGAGCAGGGCTTTATTTATTCGGA
>DFZJ01000123.1 GCA_002382045.1 Syntrophaceae bacterium UBA4059 | reverse complement strand
GACAATAAAGTTCAATTTACGACTTATGCCACCATGACCCGCGCGCCGGAGATCAATGCGCTGATTCAGGAAGAAATCGATAAAGTCAACCATCAGGTTTCCCGCGTAGAGAATATCCGCAAATTCAGGATTATCGACAAGAAACTCTATACCGAGGACGGTGAAGTGACCCCGACCATGAAGGTGAAGCGAAAATCGATCAATGCCCAGTTCGGCGACCTGATCGAATCCATGTACAAGGACTGAGCGCGCGCAACCGGGCAGAATGGCATTTGAACTGAATATCATGGGTATTCGATTTGACGGGTGCATCAATTTGTCTCAATCCGTTGATCATATGATCAACACGACATCTTTCGTGGCATGGAGGTTTTTAAATGAAAATCGAGCAAAAGGCATGGACCAGAGCAAAAGGGTGGTCGGGACACAGCCGTCCGGCTTTCCAGGAAAAAACGCAACTGGTGATCGTGTTTGCAGCGACGGAATGTTTAAAAAAGAAAACTTTTCTCGAAGATGTCCGGAAAATGCATCCGGAGGCGCATCTGTTCGGGTGTTCTACGGCCGGTGAAATATGCGGCACAAGCGTTTTGGATGATTCCATTGTGACAACGGCTATTCATTTTGAAAAAACAGAAATTGCCGGCGCCCGGATTACCCTGAACGGCGTTAGCAGCAGTTTTGATGCGGGTAGCATGCTTGCGCAATCGATCAAACGAGAGGATCTGCGGCATGTCTTTGTTCTTTCGGACGGTCTCGGCGTAAACGGCAGTGATTTGGTCAACGGTCTGGCCCAGGCTCTTCCGGAAGGGGTGACGATAACCGGCGGTCTTGCCGGGAACGGGGATCGCTTTGAAGAAACGTATGTATTCTGGGATGACCTGCCTTCACAAAATACCCTGGCCATTCTCGGCTTCTACGGCGACCATCTGAAAATCGGATACGGATCGATGGGAGGATGGGATCCTTTCGGCCCGGAACGCGTCATTACAAAGTCGAAAGAAAACTTACTCTATGAATTGGACGGACAATGCGCGCTGGAAACATACAAAAAGTATTTAGGAGCACACGCCGCCGGATTACCGGCCACGGGACTTCTTTTTCCCTTGAGTATCCGCACCAAAAACGGTGAAACAGGAATCGTAAGAACCATTCTGTCCGTAAACGAAAAGGAAAAAAGCATGACGTTTGCCGGTGATGTCCCGGAGGGCGCCTATGCCCGGTTTATGAAGGCAAACTTTGAACGCCTGATTGACGGGTCCAGCGGCGCGGCATTGAGATGTCACGAGATGATGAACGCAAAAGCGCCTGATCTGGCTATTCTCATCAGTTGTGTCGGCAGAAAGCTGGTCTTGAAACAAAGAATTGAAGAAGAGGTTGAAGCCGTCCGCGATGTGTTGGGCGGCGACGCGACTTTAACAGGTTTTTATTCTTACGGCGAAATATCCCCCTTCGTCAAGGGCGCACCGTGCGCCCTGCATAATCAGACCATGACCATCACAACATTAACCGAAATATAGCGATATGCGACACCATGATAAAATACATAGCCTGCTGAAACGCCAGTTGAAACATTTTTTCGGTGAGTCGTTCGTCGTACCGGATGAATGGCGGGGCTTCATCGAAATGGTTAACAGCGCTTACCATGAATCCGACAGCGACCGGAACATGCTGGAACGTTCTCTGGAATTGAGTTCGCAGGAACTTTTGCAAACCAATTCCGAAATGAGAGCTACTTTCGAGGCTGTACCCGATATTTTCTTCAGGATTGACGCGGATGGAAAAATCCTCGATTGTAAAGCGGGCAATGCCTCCGATCTCTTCATTGCGCGTCAGGATATTCTTGGCATTAAAATATATGATATTCCGCTGCCCCAAGTCGCCAATAAATTCAGAAAGGCCGCGGAGAGCGTCCGGCAAAATCATGCCGCGGAGAGTTTTGAATATTCTCTATGGCTTCATGACATGGAAAATTTCTATGAAGCCAGATTGATCCCCCTTCTGGAAGATCAGACCGTCATCATTATCCGGAACATTACCGATCGTAAGGACGCGGAGAACCCTTTGCAAAAAAGCGAGGAAAAGTACAGAAGCATATTTGAAAACTCCGTTGAGGGAATTTTTCAAATCACGCCCGAAGGAGACTTTATTAATGTCAATCCCTCCCTGTGCCGGATGCTGGGTTACAGCGCGCCCGAGGAAATGGTCAAAAAGGTTTCATGGGCCGAGACCAATCAATTTGTAATGCCGCAGGAGTTTACGCGTTTTAAAGAGATTATTGAAAGACATGAAGTCCTGCGGGGGCTGGAAACACAGGTCTATCGAAAAGACAGAAAAAAAATATGGATTTCCATCTACGCCCGTATCGTGAGGAATGAAGACGGCGGCATTGCCCGCTATGAAGGGACCATTGAAAATATTACTGACCGGAAACATGCGGAGGAAGCCCTTTTTGAATCGGAGGAAAAGTATCGCAGCATCATTGAAGAATCCCATGTCGGCGTCTACATCATTCAGGATGGATTCTTCCGTTTTGTAAATCAGACATTTTGTCAAATCCACGGCTATGAACATGAAGAAATCGTCGACAGGATGAAACCGAACGATTTTGTGCATCCTGAAGACATTGCCTCGATTAGAAAAAGCATCCGGAATGTCTTTGCAGGAGAGGCCAGAACGTCGGAAATTACCTTCCGCGTGAGGCACAGAGACGGCGAAATCAGAACCATGAAGGCCATCAACAGCTTCCTTCTTTATAAAAGAAAACCAGCCATCATCGGAACATTGCTGGATGTCAGCAAAGAAAGGGTGCTCGAGCAGCAGCTTCTCCAGTCGCAAAAATTGGAGGGTATCGGAAAACTGGCCGGCGGTATCGCACACGATTTCAATAATATGCTTGGCGTCATCCTCGGTAATGCGCAGCTGGCCATGCTGAACGTCTCTCCCGAGGATAAAGTCTTTGAATTTTGTTCAAAAATTGAAACGGCGGCAAGTAAAGCTGCGGAATTTACCCGGCAATTACTTGCTTTCAGCAGAAAGCAGGTGCTTGAACTGCGGATCATGGATTTGAACGGACTGGTTGCTGATTTCGAAAAAATGATTCATCGGGTCATCGGGGAAAATATTGAAATGAGCATATCTTATAAAGATTATCTCCCCATGATCAAGGCCGACAGCGGGCAGATTAATCAAGTCCTGCTGAATCTGATTATGAACGCCTGGGAAGCCATGCCGAGCGGCGGCAGGATAACCCTCAAGACCGACCTGATGTATATTGATGAGAAACAGGTTCACCTCTATCCCGATGCCTCTATCGGCAATTATGTGATGCTTTCCATCAGGGATACGGGAACGGGCATTGAAAAAGAAGTTCTCAATAAAATCTTTGAGCCTTTTTATACCACCAAGACTTCAGGAACCGGGCTCGGGCTTTCGGTCGTGTATGGCATCGTTAAGCAGCATGACGGTTTTATTCATGTAGACAGCCGACCTTCCATCGGCACGACGTTTAATATATTTCTTCCCGCCAAAGACGAAGTGGATAACAGCTCCGCAAAAGACGTGCAGACGGTGGCAACAGGGAGCGAAACGATTCTGCTTGTTGAAGATGATCAGGAACTCAGAAAAGTAGCAACCATGATGCTGCAAATGCTGGGATACCAAGTATATGCCACATCAAACGGAATGGATGGCGTTGCGCTGTTCAAAGAAAAAATCGATCATATCGATCTGGTTATTCTGGATGTCGTTATGCCGAAGATGAATGGATATGAAGCCCTCAAGAGCATGAGAGAAATAAAGTCTTCCCTTCCAGCCCTTTTTGTCACCGGCTATGGTCTGGAAGGAATAAGCCCGGACGCCATAGTTGGCAAAAACATTGATATACTCCAGAAACCCTATAAGGTTGATACGCTGTCGCAAAAAATACGTGAAATTATCGAACGGCAAAAATAGTGAAGCCACGGTATATTTCAAGATCAAAAACTGGAGTTTAAAAAATAATGACACAAATTTATCACTATGAAATAACCGTACCCCCACGATAAATTTGTTCTCCCTTCAAGGAATTGAACGGCAAGTGTTTTTCGTCATACGGAGATCGTCGAAGACGAGTCGGATATTACGATTCCGCTCGCGGCTTGCCCTGATGCTCCACCCGCCGCAATATTCTGCAAAATCCTTCGTCTTTCTCCGGTTTGCTCAAGTCTTCCACGCAGTCACTGTTGTTCATCATTACAGATGCGCCTGATTATCAATTTTTTCCAGTCGTCCTTGATTGGTTCGCTATGCTTTATATAACATATTGACT
>DFZJ01000128.1 GCA_002382045.1 Syntrophaceae bacterium UBA4059 | reverse complement strand
AATGATCCGTGCCAAAAACCAAGCGCATCACCGGCACCGAACCACGCGGCCAAGGAGCCACAGGAAAAGCCACCGCATGTGCGCCGCGTGGTTCGGTGTCCGCGTGCATGGCCTGGTTAGCTGAGCTTCGGTGGATATGGCCCATTGGGACGTGTATCCGCAAGTGTGATCAACGGTCCCTGTTGATCTGCAGGGATGATCTTTTGCTCGATGTTGACGTAGTTGAAAGCCACAGGCGATAGGATTTCCAACAGCCTTGCGTCAAGCGGACTCCGATGCTCCCGCCCTCCAAGCAACTGGACACGATTAAGGGAAAAAGCGGCAAAGTCGGCGAGTTGAATTGGGTAGATGCTCGACGATTTCGCAAAACAGATCTGACCATCGGCAAACGCATCATCAAATGTTGGAATTCGGATCGCGATTCCGTTTTTTTTGTATCCCTCATCGATGAATACACGAGCTTCTTTGTTGGGATACGTTTCCGTTCCTTTCATGTACCATTTCAAACGTAGCAACAAAAAGAACAATGCCAAATCTTCACACTTTGTAAAGTTGAAAGGAGGAATTGAGTCCGGAAGTTGACCGCGGCTTCGCGCCCATACGTCTGCGAGCGTTTCAGGGTCAAATGTCTGAACTATGACCGGAAATCTATAAGCCGAAAAGATGTAGGCCATGAATTCAAATAATCCAAGGCGAACCTGAAGATCAACATCCTTGAACTGTTTCTTACCAGAGTAGATCTCTGTGAAGTGGAATTCATCTGCGCCAACCGATTTCCGGAGTTCACTAAGAGCGTGAGGCATTTGCTGCATGACCTCAGCGATTTGTGACGGTGGCACGACTACGGCGACCCATGTCTTTCGTTCCACGTGGAAATTTTCAGGCGCATCGCTAATGCCGGGAGAGCCAGTGTCGTCGATGAAGATGCCATATGCATCACCGCGCGACAGTTCGCCAAAGTAGTCTTGAAATCGTGGTGTCTTCATCGTGTATCTCGCCTATGGTTTGTAGGAACTATTGGATACGCATTGCCTTCAGTTGGTTCAACTATGCCAGCTAACGTCGCGATAAGGGGGCGGGGCACGGACGTGATAGATAATTTAGAGTACGTAACTCCCGCTCCGCTTAATTGGCTTGTTCGACGATCCCTTAAAGAAAAGAGACGTTACCGGGAGTACCTCTAAGGTGTCCCTATATATTTGCAATCCTGGATTTCTTTCATACCAACATCTGGCTCAACCAGTGAGCCATAAACGTGTCCGACAAAAAAACCCATACTCACGGAAAAGCGAACGTAGCGGGTTTGCCCCTTATCAAGGACAAAGCTTAATTTACGCTCCACCTCCGTAGATGTGACAACCTGATACTCACCTGGCTTTTGATCTACGTAAAAGAATCCAAGTGGAATTGCTTCTCCAACCTTTTCATTATTTAACATCACATCTGGACGGAGGGCGGCACCAAATGAAGACGGTCTGTAAAAGTAAATTCTGCCAGTATCTTGGCTGAGGCTGGGTATCTTAGACTGATACTCAGTATATTTAATACCGCTTGCGCACCCAGTGACTACAATAGCTAAAATTAGCATTGGAAGTAATCGCATGTATTTCATGGCCTTTATCTCCTTTGAATATTCATGGTTTATAGGACACTGTAAGCTTAATAGGCTCACTTAGTGGACTGAAAGCCTTTTCTACAGGTAAGTAAAAACCAATAAGGTTTTGCTCAGCTACAACGAGATAAGCTTCAAAAATATTTGAACACTCTACAGTCAGTATTTGATCCCGCGATCTATAGACGCCCCCCTCCGCCACTCTTCCGATAGCCTCCCATGTTGTACCTTTGCGAAGACTGCGAGAGTATCCACAAGGAGCTCCGTGAATTGAAGTGTCAGCATCAAATGTGAATGACTTTAATTCACCTCCAGCCGACTCTATACGAGTGGGCTGATATTTCACGTCCGCCAAATTAAAAGCACATCCAAAGGTCAATGCTATACTTATGACAATCCCCAAATACCAAATCCGTCGCGTTATTTTTATCATCCATTCCTCCTTCCTTGATTTATTTTGTCGAACGAAAAGCTCGCCCGGAGCGGCGCAAGGCGCCGCGATCGGGTGGAGCGACGGGTTAGAGCACATTTATGCTAGGGCTACAGTGTAACTAGCTCGGCAATTTTGGAGGCAATTACTTCCATTGAGTCTTCTGCAGTGTCTAGGCCGCTTCGGGATGCGAGCAAGGGACTGACATTGCGGAGAGCTTCATACGTCGTGTTGTGCACGATGGGAACAAGTCGATTGCCCGCCAAGAGGGCCGAAAGCTCCTTATCGGCGACGCTCTCTTTGGGGAGGCGGGCCAGCAGCGCAGGTGTAACCAGGACGAGGCCGATGCGTGAGGCCGCCAACCCCTTGTCGATGGCCCGCATCATCGGTACGCCTAGCCCGAGGTCTTTCTCACTGAACCAAACTTTGACACCCGCCGCCTCGAGCAAATCATGGAGTTGTTTGGCTACCCCTTGACGGTCATCCCACGCGTGGCACAGGAAAACGTCGCGAAGATTAGGCTGCTCCGCTGCTTTCACTTCAACAGCATTGCGGATTGGCGTTAGTGACTGCACTTGAGCCGGTGTGTACACTACAGCCGAACCTGCTCGCGACCAGCGCGGCCTTGCGCTGCTACCGGACCCGCTGCCACTCCCGCTGCTCCCAATGCTTCGCGATGGGGCGTAAGACGAGGGGGAGTACGACCCGTAGCTGCTGTACCCTCCATAGCTTCTTCCATAACGTCCACCGCATACAGGGCAGTTGGCTGCGCCACTCGCCGTACGATGGCCTAATACTGGTGCTGTGCATCTAGACATGTTCTATTCCTTTCTTTTTGTACTCGCTCTAACGTCGGTGTTGAGCATCCGCTCTAACGGCCTTGAGCCGCCCCGACTACCACACCTACGACCCCGCCGATTGCGACAGCCAGAATCGCTGGTAATGACAGGGCAGGCAACAGCTTTCCCGAGATGATGCTGAGGAGTAAGTAGCCAGCCACCGCTCCAACTGTGAAGAACTTGTTCATAAAGCCTTCCTCATCTGAGAGGACCTATGCTGAGCAAGTCGTATCCCCGGATCTCTTTCTGGGCCGTCCCCTCGTCGACTTGCCTAAGTTGCGGGCTGTCGCCAGTTACCCCGCGGGCTTGGTAGCTGACCTCGGCGTAGTAGAGCTTTCCTGCATCGGCAACGACCACCAGCGTGTTTTGAAGGGATCGCGCCGATGGAGATTTCGTCCCAATGACATGGGTCCCAGGCATGACCGCCAACCGAACGAACGACCCACCTTGTACCAGCCAATATCTGCCACCGGGGCTGGCCACAAAATCGCCGTCGTTGTACAGGAAAATCGCTCTGGGAAACTCAAGCGCCTTGGGCCGATACACGTAGATGACAGCACGCTTGGGCTCCGGCTCGAACTTCTTCGCCAGTTCATCCTGATCCTTCGGCGCTCTGGGTGAGTACATGCCCTCGCAACCGGTTAGAACGATCATCAACGCCAATGAGAATACCATCACTTTTGCAGAGAGCCGCATCTTACGACTGGACATGGTTGCCTCCTTTCTTTGCCTAACGACGAAATCACCCGGAGCGTAGCGATCGGGTGGATTGATTTTGTTAGCGATTTTAAATACCCCATTATGAATTACCTGGCATTACTTGTTTCTTTTTGGAATCTATTTCTCTCTATTTTTCGAGTCTCGAAAGGCCTTCTTGTTTGCTGAAAAATTCTCTCTTCGTTCCTCCCACCTGCGACCGGACGTGTATTTCATTAGGTTGTAAACAGTATTTGTATCCGAATTGTTGCTGGATTTTTCAGACGACGCGTTTCTCCATTTCTTCAGTAAGTGGGGCCGCAATTGCTTAGGTGTATTTACCCATTCAATTAACTGGTTCCTATTCAGACCGATTATTTGCACAAGTTCGTCTTCAGAAAGGCCTTCTAGGGCATCAGAATAACGTTTCTGAAATGCCTCGTCTGTTGGAATAGTTTTGTTGGAAGCTGTTTGATGGTGGTTGGATCCATTTGAATATCCAAGAAGACTCCCCCTTATCTCACGAGGCAACCGCCTGATGTGATCAGCGATTGTTTGAGTCAGAATGTTTTTGTTTTTCGGTACCTTATTTACGGCCATTGAAAGCAAGCGGATTAGTGCCTCAAAAGGCATTGGGTTTGCTCGTGCCCATGCGGATAACCGTTCACCATTGGGCGTATCTTTCAACTTCTCAATGATTCGTACATAAGAAAGCTGGATATCGACATCAAAAAAATCAAGTAAGACTTCTGCAATATTGCTCCATATTTTTTCTTCCATGCATCTACCTCTGTGACGGAAACGAAGGGCTCCGCTGATGGTACTAATTAAGATTAGTAATTTAAAAAGAGTCTTTTCCACAAAGGTCGTTTTTTATATTCATCTAAATCCTTCTCGGCCTTTTCCTTATAATCCTTGGCACATCTATTAATTTGCGACAATTCAGTATCTTTCCAGATAGCGTATGTCTCGCAATAATCAGCTCTTTCGTCATTAGTTGGTTTGACCAACAAGCGCTTGAGAAGTACAATGGTTGATTGAAAACTGTCTGGACTCCCTGTAATACCACCAACAATAAAGTGTCTGAACTGTTTGTAACGAACAGTAAAGTTATTCTTATCGTGATTCAGTAAATACCTTAAGAAATCTTCTAGTCTGCCGATCTCGTCGACTGTAAGTGTGTCAGGTGCAAGAACGAGTTCAGTAAATATACGTGTTTCTTGCTCGTCGTTTTCGCTGTAGTGTGAATATACCTGCTTCAGCATTGCCGCCCCCACAAGGCCGCCTAAGAAGCCACCTGCGACATCCTTTTTATTCATATAGATATTACCTCCATCCGTTATTTTTTATGATTCTATGCACGCTAACGTCGGTGTTGAGCTGCC
>DFZJ01000134.1 GCA_002382045.1 Syntrophaceae bacterium UBA4059 | reverse complement strand
TGTATGTCAATGCTTTCGATTTTCATTCGGCCTGTCCCCTGTGTCGAAATCCAAAACTTTTCAGAAGTTGCTTCGCTGAAAGTCAGCCGCGGATCAGCCCGCGAAACCGGGCATATTGAACCATGCGGGCAAAAGCAAACATCGCACGTTCCGGCGTGGGATAGCAGGGCACGTGAAGTTTCGCAAACCCCTCGTGAATATGGCTGATCTCTCTTGCCGTTCCGCCGTAATAACTGGCATAGACGGGTTTGTGCGGATGGCGGCTGAAAATGTCGGCAAAGGCTTCGGCAATGTCAAAAACGCTTTCCGGCATGAGGACGAAAGTGATCAAAAGGGCATCCACATCCTTTTGATCCAGAAGGCTCCCGGCAATGTGGCTCGATGCTTTCTTCGATCCATGCTGTTCAATGGCGGACCAGGTATCAATGGGATTGCGCACCGGCGCCCAGGGAGGAATCACCTCCGCCAGTTGTTTGAGTGTGGCGGGTTTAAGATCGGGCAGAACAATCCCGTATTCCTCGGCGGCATCCGTGGCCGCAACACAGCCCATACCCGTAATGGAAAGCACTCCCATGCGGTTTCCCCTCGGCAGCGGCAGCTTTTCAAACGCGGCCAGGGTATCGAAGAAGGCTTCAGAGTTATGCACACGGACAAGTCCCGTTCTGCGGCAGACCGCGTCAAATACAGCGTCCGATCCGGCAAGCGATCCGGTATGCGAAGCAACGGCAGCCGCACCGGCTTCGCTTCGGCCGGCTTTCATGACGACAACGGGTTTTTCCCTGGCGGCCGCGGACGCGGCTTTCACAAACCGTTCCCCGTCAATGACACCTTCCAGATACATGCCGACCGTGCCGGTCTCGGCATCGTCAGACAGAAACTCCAGCAGGTCGCTTTCGTTGATGTCGCCTTTATTGCCGATGCAGGCCACCTTGGCGAGCCCGAAGGGTTTGGTGTCTCCTATCCAGCGCGCCCACCCCGAAGAAAAAACACCGGACTGCCCGATGATGGAAACACCGCCCGTCATGATCGGGTCAAGGCCGACAATCGACGTGGCGATGCCTGCCCGCGGATTGAGCGTACCGATGCTGTTCGGACCCATGATCCGGATGCCGGCCCTTGTTCCCTGATCGATGATGACTTTCTGCTCTTTCGTGCCTGCTTCGCCCATATCCGAGTAGCCGCCCGTGCTGAGAATGATATTGGTGACCCCTTTTGACGCGCAGTCCGAAATCGCCTCAGGCACGGCGGTTTTGGGGATGACGATCATGGCCAGATCTACAGGCCCGGGCACGTCACGGACTCTCGGATAGGCCCGAAGCCCGAGGATTTCCCTGACGGTGGGATTAATAGGGTGAAGAGCGCCCTTAAACCCGGCTTTGAGCAAATTGCGCAATATAATGTTGCCCCCTTTGCCGGGGCTTCTGGAAGCGCCAATCACGGCCATGGAGGACGGATTAAAGAAAGGCGCTACCGTCCCCGGATCCGTGCGTTTTTTGGGGAATGCCGCAGGACTGCCGGAAAGCCGAACCAAGGCGTCAACGGCTATGGCTCCATCCGGATAAGCGATGAAAGGATTGACGTCAATTTCTGAAATATCCGGCCGACTGATGATGAGACTCGAAAGCGCGGCAACGGCCTTCGCGATCGCGCCGAGATCCAGTGGATCCTGACCGCGAAAGCCTGTCAGCAGGACAATGCCTTTAAGCCGCCGGATCATCGCCATGGCGTCCTTTTCATCCACGGGGGCCAGGTCGATTGCCGAATCCCGGAAGACTTCGGTAAAAATGCCGCCAATGCCCACCAGCACAATGGGCCCGAAAACAGGATCCCGCCTGGCCCCCAGAATCAGCTCCGTCCCGGGCTGCGCCATCTTCTGAACCAGCAGATCATGGGGAATGTCTGAAAATTTTCTTTTCATCTCCCGGACAGCTTTTCCCAGGGACGCGGCATCCCTGATATTGAGCACAACACCGCCTTG
This sequence comes from Syntrophaceae bacterium UBA4059, assembly GCA_002382045.1. GTDB lineage: Bacteria > Desulfobacterota > Syntrophia > Syntrophales > Smithellaceae > UBA8904. The sequence continues at coordinate 10,054 of DFZJ01000134.1, read as the reverse complement.
CTCCGTCTTGTGCGGAACAGCTTCGGAACAAATCTTCAAGACAACCGGAAAACCCAGCCTTCCTGCCGCCACCTGAGCGTCGGATTCATCTTGGGCCAGCACACCGTCCGTGACGGGAATTCCTGACTGTCTGAGCAGGGTTGCTCCTTCAAATTCGTTGAGTGTGGTGATGTTGTTTTTCATTCTGAAATACCTCCTGACATGAGCCGGCGCCTCTGCACCATCATTTTGGGCAATCCGGCATCGGGTTTGAGAATCCTTCCAGCCTGATGGACAAAAGCGTCCCGGCTGCTGAAAAAGTTTGACGTTTTGAATGCCCCTTTTGTTTTTAAGCGCCTTGTAAACAGCATAAGCGCAGGAAATATCCTGAATGGCAAGCCCCGTGGAGTCGAAAAGCGTGATCGCCTCAGCGAATGTCCTCCCTTTCTTCTTTGAATACAGAGTCCTGTCTTGTCAGAACCAGTGTTTTCATGTCCGGTCAAACCTTTTGTATATATATTTTGTGAAAGATCAGAGCATCTCCTGTAAAAAAATTTTAATAACGCTATCACGATTGATTTAAAGAATTCAACTGGCATATTCTTTATTGACATATTGATAATCATGTCTTATGAAATTCCAGTACTTTGATCGCAATTATCGTTTTTTTCAGGAGGTTCTCATGAAAAAAAGCATCATTATGATTTCTCTTTTTTTATCAGCAGCAACAGGCATCCCCTCCGCGTTTGCCCAGAACATTTCTCAGGCAACGGTGGATCAACTTCTAAAAACAAAGGCTGCTCTGGCAGCGCTTGCCCAAACCAAGGCCAATATCTATTCCAAGGACATCCTGGATGAAGCGCGGACGAGCATCACCAAAGCTCAGGAACGAATAGACGCTAAAAAAGAAAAGGCCGCGCTGGAATCATTGGAAATGGCTCAGACCCTCATGAATTACGCCAGGGTAAAATCTGAAGAGCGCGAAGCAGCTGAAAAAACCGCCGTGACCAGGGCAAAACTGGAGAAACTGCAGAAGAATCTCGAAGACATCCTGTCCGGCAAGGAGGGCGCGCAATGAAAAAAACAATCATTGTTTTAACCATGTTATTAATGATGTTGCCGATCAATGGCAGTGTTTTCGCTCAAAGCGATGATCTTAATTTCATCATGCAAAAAGCAAAATCATCCGTAGAGAAAATCCTTTCCCGCAGCCATGAAACAAAGCCGTTTGCAGCCGACGTGGAAAGTGCGCAAAACTATCTGAAAAAAGCAGAGGCGGAATTAAAAACAAATACCAACTGGCGCGGCAAGGTTAACGAAGCTGCCATTCCCACAGTCAAGCATTATGCGAATATGGCGGAGGTTATGTGCCAGGTCGTGCAATCAAGGCTGGAAAAAGTAAACCAGGAACAGGAAAATTCACGTTTGGAAAAGCTTATCCCGGAAACCGAGGCAAAAATAAAAATTTTTGAAGCTAAAAACAAAGAAATCAAGTTATTAAAAGATGAACTCGCCAAACCCAGGGGAGCTATGAAAAGTATTTCCGGTGAATTATCAGCGCTGAAGCTCGAAAAAATCAACATGACGAAGGAAGTTTCATCATTAAAAACAGAGAATGCCAATTTAACCGGTCAGGTGGCGGCTTTAAATGGTGTAGTGGATTCATTGAGAAATGATGTTGTTGATAAGACAAAGAAAATAGAAGACCTGAAAGCGCTTCAGGGCCAAAAGGGAGACGATATTGCGAAAACCCGGAATAAGCTGAATAAAATTAATTCTATTTGGCAGGATGTGAGTAAAATAAATGTCCTGTCAAAACTGAACACAACAGGTATGACGCTGATCATCCCCAGAAACGACCTGATCAAAACACCGGCGATGAAGATGGCATCTGGATCTGAAACAATTATCGGTAAGCTTGCCGAACTGATGAAAAAATATCCGGATATGAAAGCTCAGATAAAAGTTTATGGTTTTGGAAAACCGGATAAAACAGAAAACACCAAAGCTACGGAAAATATGGCCGGAATACTTAAAACAGCACTTGTTAAGGCGGGTGGCGCCGCAGCAAACATCAGTGCTTCCGGAGCCGGAACCACTGCTCCGCTGTATTCAAAAAGTGCCGTCGAAGATAACAGGAGAGTGGAAATTACCTTTTCGGATATTATTTCCCAATAACCATCCGGTCAATTTTGGACAAAGGCAGTTTCCTCAAATCCGCAGGCGCTGCCCATCGCCATTCCCCGCAGCCGAGCGCTTCAGGTTCGCCTTTCAACAAAACAGCTTCGTAGGCGTGAAGTGTCAGACGGAAATGGGTGTATGCATGATTCACACAAGCCACCTCCTTACCCACACGGACGGTAATGCCCAGTTCTTTTTTCACACGCTGCCTCAAACTGTTTTCCATGCTTTTCCCGGCCGCGACAAAGCCTCCGGGCAATTTCCATAAGGACGCAAGTAATCCGGTGGCAGGCCGCTGCACCAGCAGCAATTTGCCTTCCTGGTTGCGGATGACGGCGGCTGACGCGAGCCTGCGGGGAACGGCGGGAGCCTTTCGCGTGATCGGCAGAATATTTTGTAAATCGAGCAGGCGCGCGCGGCAAATAGATGCAATGGGGCATCCCGGACAATCGGGATTTTTCGGTTTGCAAATTNNTCTCTCAATTTCTTTTGTTCCCGGGGTTCGTCTACCGGCTGGCGGATGGCCAACACGCGGCTGAGAATCCGGCGGACATTGCCGTCCATAGCGGGAAGCGCCTGCCCATAGGCAATGCTCAAAATGGCGCCTGCGGTGTACAAGCCAATGCCGGGAAGCTTTTTGATGGCTTCGGGTGTGCCGGGAATCCGGCCATCGTACCGGTCAACCACCATTTGCGCGGCGGCATGAATATTCCTGGCCCTTGAATAATAACCCAGATTTTCCCAGACCTTGAGAACATCCTGCAGGGACGCGCGGGCCAGCGAATAAACATCCGGAAACGTTTTCAAAAAAAGATGATAGTAGGGAATGACCGTATCCACCTGCGTTTGCTGGAGCATGATTTCCGAAATCCAGATGCGGTAGGGGTCGCTTGTTTCCCGCCAGGGAAGCAAACGTTGATGGCGTTTGTACCAGGCCGGCAGCTTGCGGCCCAGAAGATTCTTGATTTTGACGGCATCTTTGATCATGACCGGCTCTATATCTCATCTGCGGGAGCATGGCAATATGGCGGTTGATGAACAATTTTCCTCTTGACAGATAACCGTTTATAGGACAACCTGCACTCACACTTGGGACATCCTAATCGTTGTTTTTCACATCGTTAGATTTTCTGGTTAACTCATCAATAGAACAAATTAAGGAGAGGAATAAAAAATGAAAAAAGAGGATTGTATTTTATTCAGCGGCGGCGCGCAGGGTGCGGAAGCTGAGTTCGGCGCCAGCGCCGAGAACCTGGGCATAGAGGAAGTAAACTTTACTTTCGAAGGACATACCATCGTCCGGCACAGGGGACTGCGCGTGCTGACGCACGAAGAGCTGAAAAACGGGGATGTCTCGCTGGAATATATTTCACGCCTGATGAACCGCCGCTACACGGATAACACGACCTTCCGTAAAATCCTGCAAACCATCTGGTATCAGATTAACAACGGCCAGGAAGTTTTTATTGTCGGCGAAATCCTGCCGGATAACACCGTCAAGGGCGGCACCGGCTGGGGTGCGGAGTTCAGCAAAATCTGCAACAAGCCGCTCTCCGTATTCGATCAGAAGAAAAATGCCTGGTTCACCTGGAATAAACTCAATTGGGTTGAACGGAAGAAAGGCGATGAACCCCTCATCACGCATACGCATTTTGCCGGCGGCGGCACGCGCTTTCTTGAGGAAAACGGCAAAAAAGCAATCCGGGAACTGCTGGAAAGATCGATCAGCTGATTGAGCAGACAGCAATAATACAGGCGATAAGCTATCCGTTAAGCAAGCAGGCTGGAATAAAGTTTCAGCCTGCTTTTTTGATTTATTATTTGATCAAATTGGCCAGGCGGTCCCAGCGGACATTCTTTTCTTCCGCATTCCATGACCAGTAAAGGATAAACGCCTTGCCCTGAACGTCTTTCAAATCGACAAATCCCCAGAAACGGCTGTCCAGACTGTGATCGCGATTGTCGCCCATGACAAAAAGGGAATTTTCGGGAACAACCACCGGGCCGAAATTATCGCGCGGCTGCACATCAGCCGGATAAATGGCGCTGTCGTCATAAACGCCGAAAGGATCCGCATACGCCTGATCATTGATCAAGAGTTTTTTATTCTTCATTTCAATCCTGTCGCCTGCGGTGCCGATCACGCGCTTGATAAAATCTTTGGACCGGTCCTGCGGATAGATAAAAACAATAACGTCGCCTCTTTTCGGATCGGTAATCGGGATGATGGTCTTTCTGAAGAACGGAATTTTTACGCCATAAATGAATTTGTTGACAAAAAGATGATCGCCGACCAGCAAGGTCGGGATCATCGAACCGGACGGTATTTTAAAGGCCTGTACCACAAAGGAGATGATAAAGGCGGCGATCAGGATCGCCGTCAGGATCGCTTCAATATATTCTCTGAATTTTGATTTTGTTTTTACCGGCAATGCTTTTTTTTCTTTCATCATACAATCATTCCTTTTTAATTAATGAAGCAGCAAATCCATCTCAATCCTTGATGCGATAACGGAAAGAAGCAACGATGTGCAAGCGCGACAGGTCGTATTGCTCCGGCAGCGGCGAGAAAGGCGCGGCGGCCCGGATAATGTTCAATGTGCTGTCGTCAAGCGTAGCAAAACCGGAAGATGTCATCAGCGCGGCCTGGGCCAAAGTGCCGTTTGCGTCAATCGATATTCTGATCACCACCACCCCTTCTTCACTTTTTTCGTAGGCAGCCACCGGATAAGACCAGAGACGCAAGATTTTTTTTTTCACGCCCAATAAATAAGCCGCGTATTTAACGTCGGAAGAACTGATATCCACCGTGTCTTCCCGCCCGCCTTCCGGCAGCGGTTTTTCACTTTCACCTTGATTCGGTAATTTATCCTGCGCTGGTTCTTTCTCATTTTTCGGCGAAACGATCTCCTGGGGCTGTGTGATCTGCACGGTAAAAATTTCCGCGGCTTTCACGTTATCACGCAAATCCACCATGCTGCCGGCTGTAATCAGCGCGGCATGCCCGATGATAGATATGATGACCGGCACCAGGAATATTTTTTTTGAATCCATCGTTCTCTCACTTGAGAGAATCATATACGGCATTTGCCTCAAAATCAACAATATGATAACCAAAAGGCAACGCTAAACAAAGTAGGGTTCCCCGGATGCTGACGGATATTGATTTTATGAATAGGGCGCTAGACGAGGCAAGGAAGGCTTTCGATCTAAACGAAGTCCCGATCGGCGCGGTGCTGGTGTACGAGGGTCGCATCCTGTCGCAGGCGCATAACGCTCCTATTGCCGGCAACGATGCCTCTGCCCACGCGGAAATGCTGACCATCCGCAAAGCCTGCCAGAAAGCAAGCAATTACCGCCTGACCGGCGCAGAGCTGTTTGTAACACTCGAACCGTGCATCATGTGCGCCGGTGCTATTCTCCAGGCAAGACTGAAGCGGGTTATTTTCGGCGCCCGGGATCCGAAGGCGGGCGCTGTTTTTTCCCTCTACCACATTTTAAACGATAACCGTCTGAATCATCAGGTGGATGTCACAGAAGGAATCTTGCAGAAAGAATGCGGAGAAATTTTGAGTAGATTTTTTAAGGAAAAGAGGATAAGAGCCGATTCGACAATCAAATAAGCGCGGAGAGATGTCTGAGTGGCCGAAGGAGCACGACTGGAAATCGTGTGTATGCCCACAAAGGTGTACCGCGGGTTCGAATCCCGCTCTCTCCGCCATATTGAATGAAAACAATGCACTATGTTTATATACTCCAAAGCGAATTAAAACGAGTATGATTACATAATCGGAGAGTTACCGAAGTGGTCGTAACGGGATCGACTCGAAATCGATTTGGGGGTCACAAGCTCCCACGGGGGTTCGAATCCCCCACTCTCCGCCAGAATTTAGACTAAAAAAATAGCGGAAATAGAAGGGTTCGCCCGGCATACGCCGGGCGCCCAGCGCATGCTGGGCGAATCCCCCACTCTCCGCCAGTTGTAAAGCCGGATCGCCTGCTCAGGCGATCCCAAAATTTGGGTTGATTCCTGTCGATTTATCCATTAAGAGTCTCTGGTCAGGCAGAAATATGGCCGGGTCCCGTACAACGAAGGCTTGTGAACCCCGTCAGGTCCGGAAGGAAGCAGCGGCAGCAAATCCCATCGTGTGTTGCGGTAAACCCGGTCACCATTTACCATTTATCTCCGATTTAAAATTCCTGTAAAGGGGTTGATGAGGTTCATTTGGAATACCTGGTTTTAGCACGAAAATTCCGTCCGCAAACCTTTGACGACGTCGCAGGTCAGGAACCTGTGGTTCGAACACTGAGCAACGCCATAGGACAGGGTCGCATCGGACACGCCTTTCTCTTTGCCGGTCCCCGGGGCGTCGGAAAAACCTCTGTGGCCCGGATTCTGGCCAAGTCGCTCAACTGTGAAAAAGGACCGACGGCCACACCCTGCAACAAATGTCCAAACTGCATTGAAATCACGGATGGAAACTCGATGGATGTGCGTGAAATCGACGGCGCGTCCAACCGCGGCATCGACGAAATCCGCGAACTCCGGGAAAATGTCAAATTCGCCCCGGCCGCCTCCAGATATAAAATCTATATCATTGATGAAGTCCACATGCTGACGCGTGAAGCGTTCAACGCGCTTTTAAAAACGCTGGAAGAACCGCCCGGGCATGTCATCTTTATTTTTGCCACAACTGAAAATCACAAAGTGCCGGCCACCATTCTGTCGCGCTGCCAGTGTTACGATTTCCGCCGCATTTCGCAAAGCGAGATTGCAGCCAATTTAGGCAAGGTTTCCGAAGCGGAAGGCATTACAATCAGCCCCACGGCTCTTTCCTGGGTTGCCGAAGCGGGCGACGGCAGCATGCGCGACGCGCAAAGCATTTTCGATCAGGTCATTTCCTATGCCGGCTTGACCATTTCCGACGAGGATGTGGAAGACATTCTGGGGCTGGCCGACCGCAAGTATCTTTATCGTCTCTCCGAGTCCGTTTTGGCGCATGACGCCGGCAGCTGCCTGACGATCCTGGCCGAAGCCTATCTGGCCGGCATCGACATGAAACACTTCTACGCCATGCTTCTGAAACATTTCCGGAATTTACTCCTGGTTAAAATCGCCGCGGACAGCAGTTCTTCTTTTGATATTGCGCCGGAACAAGTGGCAAAACTGAAAACTCAAACGCAAAGCGTTTCCCGCGAAACCTTGCAGCGTTATCTGGACATTCTGCTTAATGAGGCCGACAGCCTGCGCCGCAGCCAGGAAGTACGAATGAAAATCGAAACCGTCCTGGTGAGAATGGCCTATCTGCAACCGGTCATGCCGGTGGGCGAAATCATGGCGACGCTTGAGGCGCTGGAGCAAAAACTTCAGAATGGTCCCCCACCGCGCCGCAGTGAAGTTTATGTTGAACCGGTCATGACAAAATCAATTGATAACCCTTCGCAGGCGGTGAGCGTTTCGCCATCGTCCTCCACCCCCCGGCAAGAGGCGGCTTCCGCCCGGACAGAGACCCGTCCAACCGCCAAACCTGCACAAACGGCTGACTTGAAAACATTCATTAAAACTGAGAATTCGCGGCTGGGGGCAAAAATTGACACAGTCGAGATTCTCGGCATGGAAAGCGGTTGTTTAACGCTGGGGGTTCCCGGTAACTATCTTTTTCTCGACGACATCACCCAGTCACCGCAAAAAGAAGAACTGGAGAGAATCGCGGGAATTTATTATTCACAAAAAGTTTCCTTGAAGATTCAAACCATCGAAGCGCCAAAGACAAATGGCAGTAGTGTCAGCACACGCAGCGTTAAAGCAAATAACTTGAACGACATCAAGCGTGAAGCCATGAATTCGCCGCATTTTCAGAAAGTGCTGGCTCAGTTTGAAGGGGCGGAATTAATCGACATTAAACCAATTACTGATAAAAAACAGGGGGGATAGTAACGTGCATAACATCAACAACATCATGAAGCAGGCCAAAAAGATGCAGGAAAAAATTGGCAAGCTTCAGCAGGAACTGGAGAATAAAACCATCGAAGCGCAGGCGGGCGGCGGCATGGTTCGCGTGATCGTCAACGGAAAGTTTGAAATCGTTTCGCTGAAAATCGAAAAAGAAGTTGTTAATCCTGAAGACATTGAAATGCTGCAGGACTTGATTGTCGCGGCGGTCAACGAAGGCATCCGCAAATCACAGGAAATGGCCTCCTCGGAAATGTCCAAGATCACGGGCGGGCTGGGCATTCCCGGTATGGGCATGTAGGGCAGCACATGAAATCCTACGCACAACCTATTAAACGCCTGATTGAGGAACTGGCCAAACTTCCGGGAATCGGCGAAAAAACGGCGGCGCGGCTGGCCAACTATATTTTGCGCGCCACTCCCGATGATGTAGAAAAACTGGCCGAAAGTCTGGTTGAAGTGAAACGGAAAATCCGCCTCTGCCGGATATGCCTTAATCCGACGGAAGAGGAGATCTGCCACATCTGCAGTAATCCGGCACGTGATCAGCACGTGATCTGCGTGGTCGAAGAACCGGACGCACTGGCGGCCATTGAAGAAAGCGGCTTTTTCCACGGAATGTATCACGTTTTGCACGGCGCACTCGCGCCGCTTGACGGTATCGGGCCGGAAAATCTGCGACTGGGCGAACTGTCGAAACGCATCAACGAAGGCCAGATAACCGAATTGATTCTGGCGACGAACCCCAATGTGCATGGCGAAGCCACGGCACTGCTGATTACCAGGATGTTCAAGGATTCCAATATCCAGATCACGCGCATCGCCATGGGCGTGCCCATGGGAGGCGATCTGAAATATGTGGATAAGATGACGATTTCGAAGTCACTGGAATTCCGTCGGGGCATGTAGCATGGCGCCTGAAAACAGCCCCGGCATGCGCCGGGCTGCGCATATGCGGACTGTATCGGGCGCATGCCTGATTTGCTCCCTCAACGTATTTGCAGGGAACAGTTTGAATAACCTAAAGGTCACGCGACCGTTCCCTTCGCGCGCCGTGCCTCTGACTGTTTTGAGGCGTCATGTGGATAGTGGAAACAGAGGTGGAAACAGAGGGACGTTGTTTACTTATTAACTTATTAGGAAATTCTGTTGATATAACAAATAATTATTGGCATTTTATTCATCACTCAAATTCATTTATTTATAGCTGGAAAACACACCCAAAGCGAGACAAGCAGGAAAAAGATGACATTGGACGGAATTCGGGATAAGATAAAAGACAAAGGATTATGGAATGCAATTCAATTTTGAATGGGATACTACTAAGGCCAAGATGAATCTGATTAAGCACAAGGTCAGCTTCGAACGCGCTGCTGAAATATTTCTCGATCCGCTGGCCGTTTCCATTTACGATAATGCCCAGAGCGTGCAGGAGGATCGGTGGATTACCATGGGCAAAGACCGTGCAGGTAAAGTTTTACTGGTTATTCATACGTTTTTAGAACGACAAAAGAACCTCTGTCTTATTCGCATCATTTCTGCGCGTAAGGCGACAAAGAATGAAACGAAGCAATATGAAGGTGAATCGCTATGAAAAAAGAATATGACTTCTCTAAAGGCGTTCGAGGCAAGTTTTATAAACCGGACATTCAATTGAACATCCCCGTTTATCTGGAACCGAAATTGAAAGAATATTTTCCCGATTCCAATTCAGTAAATGAGGCCCTCCGCTGCCTCTTGCCGCTGATGGGTAAAAGGAAAACGCGCGAACGTTTAAAACACAACTAAGGGAAACAGAGGGACATTGTTTACTTATTACCTGAATCTTGCACGCCATAGTCAAAAAAATGAATAAACCATCTGGGAAACCTGTTGTATAAAGGAATACACAAATAAACCCCCAACAACAGGAGGCGCCCAGATGGTAAAAAAGCATCAGAA
>DFZJ01000084.1:32625-33366 GCA_002382045.1 Syntrophaceae bacterium UBA4059 | reverse complement strand
CTGAAACGATAGTAACCCCTAATATAAAAAGAGTGGGGCATGTCTTTAAGAAACATGCCCCACTCTTTTTATTCGTCCTCGTCAAATATTTGACTTTCCGTCAAAAAAAGTTATTTCTTAAGACCAATCCCTTGTTTATAGTTGCTGTAAGTCGCTGTATTGTATTATAAATAGTTAATATATCTGCGAGCGTTACAGATGGTACGCTCTTTGCTAATTAACCGGTCATGTAAAATCTATTTTAATGGAGACAAGTATGGCTGCCGCGGAAAAGAAGAAAAATGATGTCAAAGACGATGATGAAAAAGATGATGAAAATCAGCAACCCACTGAAAAAAAAGGATCCAAGTTAAAGCTGATCATCATTATTGCTGTTATTGTTGTTTTATTGGCTGGTGGTGGCGCTGCGGCCTATTTCTTTTACTTCAAAGCCAAGGCGGCGACGGCTGAGAAAAAGCCCGTAGCACAGGAAAAACCTCAGGTGAGCGTCTTCTGGCCCATGGAACCCTTTATCGTGAATCTAGTCGATAACGAAGGGGAAAGATACTTGAAAGTGTCCATGCAGTTTGAGTTGTCGGATAAGATGATGGCGGAAGAAATGAAACTGATGTCGCCGAAGCTGAGAGATGGAATTCTGGATTTACTAACCTCGAAAACCTACAAGGAAATGATTGATCCGTTAGGCAAGCAGCGTCTGCGGGATGAAATTGCCATGCGGATGAATATGACTGTTAAATCAGG
>DFZJ01000084.1:0-32572 GCA_002382045.1 Syntrophaceae bacterium UBA4059 | reverse complement strand
TGGCGGGATTATTCCCTATGACCTGACCAGTCAGGACAGGATTATCCGCGGCCGCATGCCGACCCTGGAGATGACCAATGAAAAGTATGCCCGGACTTTTCGCGCCACGTTATCTTCTATTTTGCGCAAGGTGATTTCCGTTACAGCCGTATCGGCTGATATGATTAAATTCGGCGAATTTTTAAAGACGCTGCCCGTGCCCACCAGTCTCCATCTTTTCCGTATGGACCCCATGCGGGGTAATGCGATTTTTGTTGTGGAGTCCAAAATAATATTTACGCTGGTCGATATTATTTTCGGCGGCACCGGTACGGAAGCCTTTAAAATTGAGGGCCGTGAATTCACGGCCATCGAAAATAATCTGATTAAAAAGATTGTTTTGAGCGCACTGACGGATCTTGAAAAATGCTGGAAGCCGCTGATTGATCTGACCATTACCTATCAGCGCGCGGAGATTAATCCCCAGTTTGCCCAGATTGTTCCCCCCACCGATGTGGTGGTGGTGATGAATTTTGAAGTGGAAGTCGAATATACCTCCGGTGTCATCTCCATTTGTATTCCTTATTCCATGCTCGAGCCCATTAAAGAAAAACTCTCCGCCGGTTTTCAGAGCGAACAGCTGGAAGTGGACCGCAACTGGTCTAACCGCTTTAAAAGCGGCCTGATGAAATCCTATGTTGATATCATGGTGGAGTTGGGACGGGTATCGATTCTGGGCAAGGATATTATCAATCTGAAGAAGGGTGATGTGATCCAACTGGATCATTATGCGTCCGATCCGCTGGATGTCTATATTGAAGGGATTATCAAATACCAAGGGTTTCCGGGGGTATTCAAAGGTAACCAGGCCGTGCAGATTTCACAGATCATTACGGGGAAAGAGGATGTAGAATATGGAACAGAATGAAATTGATGAATTGATGAAGGGCGTAGGCTCCGCAAAAGAACCGGCTCCGGCGGATGATAACATCAGCTGGGACGACGTCAAGGATGAGATGGAACAATCCGCCCACCCGGCCGGACCCAAAACGGAAATATCCAATGTCCATTTTGAAGAATTGCAAAAAGCGAAGCCGGAAGGGAAGACCAATTTCAACCTGGACTTCATTATGGATATTCCGCTGACCCTGACTGCGGAACTCGGAAGAAGCAAGATGCTCATCAGTGAGCTGCTTCAGCTGGGTCAGGGGTCCGTTCTGGAACTTTCCAAGCTGGCGGGTGAACCGATGGATATTTATGTGAATCAGCGGCTGATTGCCCGTGGCGAAGTGGTTGTGGTTAATGAAAAATTCGGTGTACGTCTGACGGACATTGTTTCTCCGGCTGAACGTGTCAATAAATTAGGTTAAGTGAGAACATTTAATGGACAATCTTTCACTGCTGTCTTCATTTCTGAAAATGATTTTTGCCCTGGCGATTGTTTTGGGTCTTCTCATCGGCGTCATGTATTTCGTTAAAAATTTTATGGGGCACTCTGCGCCGTCCGCCGATCATCAGTCTTTAATAAATATTTTATCATCCCGCTATCTGGGTCCTAAAGCCAGCATTGTTCTGGTCGAGGTGATGGATCAGGTCATTGTTGTGGGGATGACCGGTCAGCAGATGACACCCCTGGCCCGTATTGATGATCCGCACGCCATCGCCAAAATCAAGTCGCAACGCAGTCAACCGCCAACCAGTCCTTTCTCCGGAGAAAAAGTTGCAAGATTATTATCCATGGTCAATTTATCCGCCGGAAGAAAAACGGGTAAGTCCTCAAAATGAAAAAGACACTGCTGACGATTACAGGTTTAATGTTAGGATTGGCAATTTGTTCTTTTCTGGCGCCTCAGCTGGCCTCGGCTGCTCAACCTTTTTCACTGCCTAATGTCAATTTAACGCTGAACAGCGGAACAACCGAACCGGAGAAGGTGCAGTCGCTGATTCAACTCGTCATTCTATTAACCATTCTGTCCCTGGCGCCGGCCATCCTGCTGATGGTGACGTCTTTTACCAGAATCATTATTGTTTTATCACTCATCCGGACGGCGTTGGGCACCCAGCAGATGCCGCCTAATCAGGTGATTGTCGGCATGACGTTATTTTTAACTTTCTTTATTATGTCTCCGGTCATCAATCGCGTCAATACGGAAGCGCTCAAACCCTATTATGCGGAACAGATTTCCGGGGAAATTGCAATGACGCGGGCTGTCGTTCCGGTCAAGGAATTTATGCTCAAACAAGTGCGGGAAAAAGACTTGGCATTATTTATTAAAATTGCCAAAGAACCGCGGCCGGCCAAACCCGAAGATGTAACGCTGACCACGCTGATACCGGCGTTTGTCATCAGTGAGCTGAAAACGGCGTTTCAAATCGGTTTTATGATTTATTTACCTTTTTTAATTCTGGATATGGTGGTGGCGAGCGTGCTGTTATCTATGGGGATGATGATGCTGCCGCCGATTATGGTAAGTCTCCCGTTCAAGCTGCTGTTATTTGTGCTGGTAGATGGCTGGCATTTGATTGTCGGCTCTTTGGTGCAAAGCTTTCATTAAATAAGGAAAAAAGAAAATGACGCCGGATACAATTATCGGATTAATGGCGGAAACGATCAAGATTACGCTGCTGGTTGCAGCTCCCATGCTGATTGTCGGATTGGTGGTCGGCGTCATCATCAGTCTGTTTCAGGCTGTCACTCAGATTCAGGAAATGACGCTGGTTTTCGTGCCCAAGATTGTGGCCGTTTTAGTAACACTGATCGCGGCGCTTCCCTGGATGATGGGGATGATGATCAGTTATACGCAGAATTTATTTATCAATATTCCTTTGTATATCAAGTGAGGAAGATTTGGCCTGCTGAAATGACCAGTGACGAAGATGGAGTCCATTTAAATGAGTTTGCCTTTCTTATCCGCGGAGCACCTCGATGCCTTCATTTTGATATTACTACGGGTCAGCGCTATTATTGTTACCATACCGGTAATTTCCGAGTCGACTGTTCCGGCTAAGGTTAAAGCCGCTCTCTCCATTATAGTTACACTGATCATCTTTCCTTTGTTAGTCTCTCAGATTCCATCGACCAAGCATATGCATTTCATTCAATTGATCTTTCTCATGATCGGAGAAGTGCTGATCGGTGTGACGATCGGTTTTGTCGCCAGACTGGTGTTTGCGGGGATTAGAATGGCGGGCGACATCATCGGCTTTCAGATGGGTTTTTCAGTCGCCAATGTCATCGATCCCATGACTTCCCAAATGTCGTCCGTCATCACGGAATTACAGTATCTGATTGCCATGCTGGTGTTTCTGACCGTCAATGCGCATCATTTGTTTTTTCAGGCTATTTTTCAGAGTTACATTTTAATAACCCCTTTGAGCTTTCATTTTTCCGGTCAGCTCATGCAATTTATCTTTGATGTCTCCAGGGATCTGTTTGTCATCGCCGTGAAAATTGCGGCGCCGATTATGGCGGTGATGATATTTACCAATGTGGGATTGGGGGTCATTGCGCGCACGGTGCCGCAAATGAATATTTTTATTGTTGGTTTTCCCCTGCAGATATCGCTCGGTCTCATTTTTTTAGGGATAACGGCGCCGCTCTTTGTCCGGATGACACAAGCTATTTTCAATGGATTGGAAGGCAAGATTGTTACGGTGATGCGCCTGATGTGAGGGTGTCAGAATATGGTCGCAGAAGGACAGTAAGCATAACGAAATATTGACGCACCTGTCAATAAGTTGTTGGAGATCCAATGGCCGAAAATGATGACCAGGAACGAACAGAGCAAGCCACCAGTAAACGGCGCGAAGAAAGTCGTGAAAAAGGCCAGGTAGCCCGATCGCAGGAATTGGTTTCGGTGACTATTCTTGTCGCCGGACTCCTGTTTTTTTACTTTGGCGGTTCTACGCTTCTTTTAAAGACAATGGATGTCATGACGTCCGGGTTTCGTGATTCAGGGCAAGTCATTTTGACGCAAGACAGTGTGCCTGCAATCATAACTGGCTATATATTCAAAGGATTTGGAATACTATTTCCCCTTTTAATCGCCGTTCTGATTGCGGCCATCCTGGGGAATGTTCTGCAAGTCGGGTTCATGTTTTCTTCTGAATCCCTTCAACCGAAATTTGATAAAATCAGTCCTGCCAAAGGATTCAAAAGGCTGTTTTCAACGCGTTCCATCGCGGAGCTTTTCAAGGGCATCCTGAAGATTTGTATTATCGGAGGGGTGGCCTACCTTATTATTCGCAATGAATTTGATAACTTGATGCCGCTGGCCGATCATTCGATCTGGGGAATGCTCAGTTATATTGGCAGCATCTGTTTTAAAATCTTGATGTACGTGACGGTTGTGCTCGTCTTTCTGGCGATACTCGATTATGCCTATCAACGCTGGGAATTTGAGAAAAGCATCCGCATGACTAAGCAGGAAATCAAGGATGAATATAAGAATACGGAAGGCGATCCGATGATCAAAGCCAGGATTCGCCGGATTCAGAGAGAAATGGCCCAGAAGCGGATGATGGCCGAAGTGCCGAAGGCGGACGTGGTGATTACCAACCCGACCCATCTGGCGGTCGCTATTCAATATAATCCGGCAGATATGCAGGCGCCGATTGTCGTGGCGAAAGGCGCGGATTTTATCGCTGAGAAGATTCGAGATATCGCGCGGGAAAATGATGTTCCCATCATCGAAAACAAACCTCTGGCACAGGTATTGTATAAGATTGTTCAACTGAACCATCCGGTGCCGGAAGATCTTTACAAAGCGGTCGCGGAAGTTCTGGCGTTTGTTTACGAGCAAAAAAATATAAAGATATTCGGATAACAGAAAATGGCTAATGCGCAAGAAATAACGGGTGGAAATACCTTCCTGGATTCGGCAACATCAAATTCGGCCATGATCGCCATGGCGGTTATCGCCATTCTCATGGTGATGATTATTCCGATCCCCACTTTTTTACTGGACATTCTGTTATCCTTAAGTTTAGCGCTCTCGATTATTATTCTTCTCATGTCCATGTATGTTTTAAAGCCGCTGCAATTTTCAGTATTTCCGTCCGTATTGCTGATTATAACCCTGTTGCGTCTGTCGCTCAATGTGGCTTCCACGCGACTGATTCTCCTGCACGGCAACGAAGGCGCCAGTGCCGCGGGTCAGGTTATCCAGGCGTTTGGAACCTTTGTGGTCGGCGGAAATTATGTCGTTGGTTTAGTCGTTTTCCTGGTTTTAGTGCTCATTAATTTTGTCGTCATTACCAAAGGCGCAACCCGGGTAGCGGAAGTATCGGCTCGTTTTACTCTGGATGCCATGCCCGGCAAGCAAATGAGCATTGACGCGGATTTGAATGCCGGTTTGATTTCGGATACGGATGCGAGACGCAGGCGTGTCGAGATTGAGCAGGAAGCCAATTTCTATGGTGCGATGGACGGCGCCAGTAAGTTTGTCCGCGGCGATGCGGTTGCGGGTATCCTGATTGTTTTGGTTAATATCATCGGTGGATTGATTATCGGTGTGTTGCAAATGGGTATGCCGGTGGTTGATGCCGCACGCAATTATACTTTGTTGACGGTTGGTGACGGTCTGGTGACGCAGGTGCCCGCTTTGATCGTATCCACGGCGGCCGGTCTTCTGGTAACCAGAACGGCAACGTCTGCTGAACTGGGCGATGAAGTGAAAACGCAGGTTTTTACTCAGCCGAGGGCCATTGCTACGGCAGCCATATTGTTGTTTGTTTTTGCGCTGATTCCGGGCATGCCTAAAATGTCTTTCTTGATTGTTGCCGCGATCATTGCGTTTGCAGCCTATCGGGTCGTGAAGAGCATTGCCGCGAAAAAGCTTGAGGCAGAAGCACAAGAAACGGAAGCGCCAGAGGCGGCAGAGCAGGTGGATGCCATTGCGCCGCTGGATGCCATGGGTCTTGAAGTCGGGTATGCGCTGATTCCGATGGTTGACGCGTCTCAGGGCGGAGAGTTATTGCAGAGGATTAAAGCCCTTCGTCGTCAACTGGCCACGGATATGGGCTTTATCATGCCGGCGATTCATATCCGTGACAATTTGAAATTAAAACCGGAAGAATACAGTGTGTTGCTCAAGGGTGTCGAAGTTGCCCGCGGTTCGGTCATGATGGGACATCACTTAGTCATTGCCGGTGACGAAAAAAGCATGAAAATCAATGGTATTCCCACCAAAGAACCGGCTTTCGGCCTGCCCGCGATGTGGGTCACGGATCGGGATAAAGATGCCATTATGGCCAAAGGTTATGTTGTCGTCGATCCGTCCACCGTTATGACGACCCATTTGACGGAACTGACCAAAACATATGCCGATGAGTTAATGGGGCGACAGGAAGTTCAGTCATTGGTTGATAATCTGGAACAGCTCTATCCGCGCGTTGTCAAAGAGATTGTCCCTAAAGTTGTTCCGATCAATCTGCTTCATCGGGTTTTGCAGCGTTTGTTACGCGAACGAGTATCCATCCGCGATTTACTCACCATTATTGAAACGATGGGCGAGTATGTCGGGATGACCAAAAATGCGGATATTCTGACCGGCTATGTGAGGCAGGCTTTGGGGCGGGCGATTACCAAGCAGTATCAGGACAGGGACGGTAATATTACGGTTATGATTATGTCCCCCGATATCGAAGACAAGATCAGCCGTTCCATTTCGCATACGGAACATGAGTCCTTTGTCTCTCCTGATCCGAATCTGGTCAAAAAGATAGTGGCCAATCTTCAAAAAATGATCAGTACTTTCGCCGCCGGTGGTCTGCAGCCGATCGTTCTTTGTTCACCCAATACACGAATTCATTTCCGCAAGGTTCTGGAAAAGTTTTATCCCAATCTGGTCTTTCTGGCGCACAATGAAATAGCACGTGAAGCGAATATTAAATCTCTGGGAATGGTCGAGTGATCCTATGCAAGTGAAACGATACGAAGTCGCATCCATGAACGAAGCCATGACGAAAATTAAAAATGATCTGGGGCCGGATGCCGTCATTTTATCCGCTAAAAAGATCGGCAGCGGGAGAAAAGATGCCTTTGAAGTCATGGCGGCGCGTGATGAAAATACGCCGCTTCCCCATCATCTTCCAACCGGAAAAGAAAAGGGTTTCCTGGGCACCAAGACGGATCATCCAGAGGATGTCCTTGCTTTTTTCCGCGACGAACTTCAGGAAATCAGGGAATCCATCAAAGCCCTGCACCGGCAAAATTCTCTCCATCTGGAGCTGGCTGAGATGAAGGAAACGATGAATTCATTTTTTGACATGCTGGGGATGAGAAAAGGAAAAGCGCCGCAGGATCTGAACAGGCGGGTGTATCTGCATTTACTCGGCAACGGATTTTCGCAAGCCGGCTCCTGTCGTATTGTGGAAGCGATGAATCAAACGGCATCCCTGCCTGCGCAATTGAGTGAAGCGGAGGCGCTGAAAATGGCGGAAAATCATGTAATGAAGTCGCTGCCCGTTGCTTCGCAAACGGGACATGAAAAGCGCATCAAAATGTTTATCGGTCCCACCGGCGTGGGCAAAACGACAACGCTTGCAAAACTGGCTGCACGATATTCGATTATGAAAAAATTAAATGTCGGCCTGATCAGCACGGATAATATTCGCATTGCCGCAGCCGAACAACTGGAAACCTACGCGAAAATCATGGGGCTGCGGATGGAGAAGGCTTCCACACGCGAGACATTTGAGAAAGCGCTGAGCGCTCTTGCGGATAAGGATATTATTCTTGTGGACACCCCGGGTCGCGCACGACCGGATGACGGGTATCTCAATAAACTGGAACAGACACTCCCTCATCAGGCCATCGAAAAAAATTTACTGATTAATGCCACCGGCAGTGAAGATCATCTTGAAAATATTGTGTCGGGATATAACAGCTTCCGGATTGATCATCTCATTGTTACTAAAATTGATGAATCCAGAAGATTCGGGAGGCTTTACGACATAATTGCCAGCACGAACAAACCGGTTACTTATCTGACCTGCGGACAGAATGTGCCGCAGGATATTGAGGAAGTCACACCGGCCAGAATAGCCAATTTGATGTTGAGATGCGCCGCTCACTGAGAGGCATATGGATCAAACCGACATGTAAATGCAAGCAAGGAGTGATATGATCGTGGATCAGGCAGCAATGCTTCGGGAAATTAAAAAGAAAGAGAAACATCTGAACAATCAGGAAGGCGCGCTTGTTGCAACGGGAGCTTATGCAATGCGTCATCATGACATTCGCGTGATATCGGTGACGAGCGGCAAGGGCGGTGTCGGGAAAACCAATATCACGGCTAATCTGGCCTACCTGCTGGCCGGTCAGAAAAAAAGGACACTGGTGCTGGATGCTGATGCGGGTTTGGCGAATATTGATGTCGTTTTGGGAATCAATTCTCCTTATAACCTCTATCATGTATTGAATGGTGAAAAAACGCTGTCGGAAGCCATTATCAGCGGCCCCAGGGGAATAAAAATTCTGCCGTCGGCATCCGGAATTCCCGAAATGGCCGAACTTTCCCGCGGGCAGAAGCTGACGCTTATTGATGAATTAAATACGCTTAACGACTCGCTGGATTTTATGCTGATCGACACGAGTGCCGGCATATCCTCCAATGTGATGTATTTTAATATGGCGGCTAAAGAAATCATCGTTGTGACCACGCCTGAACCAACCGCGATGACCGATGCGTATGCCCTGATTAAAGTTCTGTATCAGCGGCACGCCAAAAGACGATTCCGGATGATTGTCAATATGGTTAAGAGCGCAAATGAAGCCAGAGAAATATATTCAAGACTCAGCAACGCGACAGATCATTTTCTAAATTTAACGATTGAATATTTAGGCTATATCGTATTAGATGACAAAGTAAGAGAATCTGTCAGGCAGCAAAAACTGGTGGCTGAGTTGCACCCGGAATGTCCGGCGGTGAAATGTCTGACAAAAATCTCTGAAAAAATCTCCGCGGAGACTTTGGAAGAGTATGAAAACGGAAGCATTAAATTCTTCTGGGAAAACATCATCGACAAAAGCCGCGCTTAGGCAAAAACGCAATGACCTCATCCTGCAGTATGCGCCGCTGGTGAAGAATATCGTAGGAAGACTGGCTGCTAAATTACCCATTGATATTGCGGATAAAGAAGATCTGATCAATGTCGGCATCATGGGGTTGATGTCCGCTCTTGAAAAATACGACAAAACAAGAAACGTTCAATTTGAAACCTATGCCAGTTTTCGCATCCGGGGGGCGGTGCTGGATGAACTGAGAGCAAGAGACTGGGTTCCCCGGGCAACCAGAAGCAAGGATAATAAAATTGAAGGCGCCATGAATACGCTGAAGAAAAATCTGGGAAGGGCGCCGGACGAAACGGAAATTGCCGGGCAGTTAGGCATCTCGCTGGATGAATATTTTAAGCTTCTGGATGAATCCAGATGCGTTTCCATGATTTCAACGGAAGATTTACCGCCGGATTATCTTGAGAAATACAGTCGCGAAGACGTTATGACGGAAGTTGTTGAGGGCAATCCACTGACCTTGCTCGTGGATATGGAATTCAAAGACAAGCTCAAGCAGGCCATTGATCAATTGCCCCCCAGAGAGAAACTCGTTTTATCGCTGTATTATTATGAAGAACTGACCATGAAAGAAGCCGGTCGGGTGATGGAATTAACGGAATCGCGTGTATGCCAGCTTCATTCCCAGGCTGTTTTACGTTTGCGCAGTATCGTTAAGTTTACCCGGTAGAAAACAGGTTAGCTCCATGAAGAAGGCAAAATTAGATTTATTGGAAGATATAACCGGCATTGAAATTGAGATGCCCGGAGATCAGCCGGTTGATCCGGTCCCTGAAGGTGAAGAACCGGTCGCAACCATAGGAAAATGGGCATTTAACAAGTTGTTAATGATTTTTGCGCCGATTGTGCTGGTTGTCCTGATCATCAGCGGGATGCTCATTTATTATTTGGCGGGAACCCCTCCGTCCGTTCGTCAAACGCCAGCAGCCGGCCCGAAAAAATATCAGATCACTGAACAGCAGTTGCTGGAAAAAACCGATCCACATCAGAATGCCGGCAGCCTCACTGCCCTTGCATCTGAATCATGGAAGCGGGTTTATCTTAAGGATTTTATGATTGATCTGAAAGATGCTAAAGGCAATAATTATGTTCTGATGTGTGATGTGGCCTTTGACGTTGGTAGCAAAATAAAGTCGGATCAATTGGAGAATAACGCAGGCATACGGGATATCATTTGCAAAACGGCGCAAAGCAGAGGAGTGGTTGCTCTCCGATCCGTTGAAGAACGTAAAAAAATGAAAAAAGAATTGGCGGCGGAACTCGAAAAGATACTGGGAGAGGGCTCCGTGAAAAATGTTTATTTTTTGAATTATTTTATTATGTAATCATTATTGTTTGACTTCTTTTATCTCTGATGTGTAAGATCCAAAACGGAGAAATGAATGGAAAAAAGTGAAATATATAAAGCACTGGAAGCTGATTTTACATCTACATTTATTAACGAGCTGATGCCGGGCGTTCTGCACAATTTTGCCAATCCTTTAAATGGAATCATGGGCCGTTCAAAACTGTTGCAGAGGCGTGTTGATGATATTGTTAAAAAAATTAACGAAAAGTATCCGGAAACCGCGGCAGGTCTGCAAGATGAACTGCAACGCGTTAAAAACGACATTCAATCCGTCAACAAGGAATCCGAATCTTTTTTTCAAATGTTTCGTGATGCATCCGGGAAATTTTACGCGCTGGCGGCCAAGAGTGAGGATCGAATCAACATTTCTCAACTGTTGGCGGCGGAAATGCGTTTTGCAAATTTTTACCTTGAATTTAAACATGAAATTACAAAAAAAGTTCAATTTGATAGTGATGATATTGATATTAAAGGCAATACGGCGGAATTATCGCTGGTGTTCTGGCGATTAATCCGTTTTGCCATGATCCGGGCATTAAAAAGTGAAATAAAAGAATTTTCGCTGGAAACGCAGCATGATCATGAAAATATTATTATCACAATCCAGTATTCCGGTGATGCTGTGCCCAAGGAGGTCAGCAATAATATTACCCAATGTATTCAAGATGATAAATTGGATATGGCAGATATAAAAGCAGAAAAAGGGCTCTTGTTGGCGCTTGAAATATTGAAACAATATTCGGCGAGGGTTCAATTCTCTCGGCAAGACGACATCAATACACTTTCCGTCACCATACCCTATCGGGTTTCTGCCAGCTGATGGGCATGATATTTAAGTAATTTTGTGGTTTTGACGATCATACAGAAAAGCAGTCCCGATTGCATGAACCTTATGCGGCATCGGGGGAGGTCCTAAATGGTCAGAGCTATAGATGTTCAACAGTCCATATTACAAACGACTTCGACGGAGAAGATTCAGCAGATCCAGCAGCAACATGCGGATATGCAACAAAGATATTTCCAGCTGAAGTTGTCGGAAGAGGATCGTCTGGCCCAGGAGGAGATCAGGCAATTTGAAGAAGCGGAGAAGGCGAAAATAAGGGAAAAACAGGAAAAAGAAGGTAATAGACAACGAAAAGGAGCCGATCAGCATCCTAATCGTCGTATGGAATTTCTTTCAGACGAAAATGATGAATCATCCGATGAGGGTGGTGTCATCAACATCAAAGTATAAAATGGAAATATCAAAACCTTTACTCTTGCAGTTATTCATCGACCTTGCATTACTGGTGTCTATTATCGTTCTTTTATGGCGCGTGAATGTTAATCTGAGAAAACCGCTGATGACATCCCATGAAGAGATGATGAGGGAGCTCAAAGCGATTACGGCCGAATCCCAGACGGCATCCGAAAACTTTCTTCGTGCGCTGGAACAGAGCCGTCTTGCACTGAAAGAAATTGCGCTGGAATTGGATATCAAAGAACAAAGAGTCAAAGCGCTGCTGGCGAAATCCGATAGCAGTGAAGGGGACCCCGCAGGCAAGCGGACAACGGGCGTTCCCCAGGATAAATATGATCAGGTTGTTGACATGATTAATAAAGGCTATTCGGATGCCCAGGTTGCCGAGGCTACCGGTTTTACGGAACCGGAAATTGGATTAATTGTTGATCTTTACAGAGTCAAAAACGAGAATGCCTGATGGCTGTCCTTCCCCTTAATTCCAATATCCCCGTCACCATCAAAACAATTTCGGAATTCGTAAAAACCAGTCTTTCTTTGCCCAATCTCGTGCCGGGAGAAACTTTGACCGTCAGCGTTATCGAAAAACAGTCTTCTAATCAGTATCTTATGGCTATGAAAGATGTTTCCATCATGGCCAAAAGTGACATTCCTTTGACCGTGGGAGAAAAACTTCAGGTCAAAGTCCAGAGTGTTCAGCCGCAGATTGTCTTAAACGTGATGGATGTTCAGAAACAAATGACGGATGCCAAAGTCAATGAAAAACTGTTGCAATGGCGGATGAATCCGGATGCCCTCACACAGCTCTTGAGTAAAATTGACGAATTTTCCGTCAACTTTAAATCGGTTGATTGGCCGCAGTCGACGTCCCGGGGGAAAATGGACGTTTTAATAAAACTTATTAATGACATTACTTTGTCATCACAGACCAAAACAAATCCATTATTTGTAAAAGATTTTGTATCGCGGATTGGACTGTTGCTGGAAAGCGATCTGGGTAAGATGGCTTCGCTTGCGGCAAAGGGGGGCACGACGGCAATCCTTGCTGAAAATTTAAAAACTTCCCTGCTGAAATTATCAGCAGCGATAACCGATATGCTCCAGGAGCCTGCAAAAATGGACGGGCAGGTGACGTCCAAATTGATGAACCTGTCTTCCTTTACTTCTGAGGCTCTTAAGGCGCTTGAAGGCAGACAGGCCGTCAACATTATTTATCAACAGAATGAATCCGGGTTGTATCTGCAAATTCCACTGGCTCTCGGAGAAGCTTTGCGTCAGGCGGATATTTTCATAACACCCGATGATAAAAACGCAGCCGGCGCTAAAAAATATTCATCGTGCAGTGTGGTGATCTTTCTGGATCTGGATTACCTTGGGGAGATTTATATTGACGCTTCTGTCAGGGAAGGTCGCATCCGCTGCCTGATTAAATGTGAAAGCGACGAGGTAAAAGAGCTGCTGGCCTCATCCGCCGATCAATTAAAAGAGGCGTTAGGCGGCATTGGTTATGGCGTTGAACAGATTGATTGCCTGAAAGTATCCGAACTGAAGCTTAAAAAGACTGAATATATCGAACAGCAGCTGCTGGGGTCAGTGGATTTGGTCAATCATTTTGCATAAAGGCAAAGGATGAAAGATATTAAAGAAAATAGACAATCCATGAAGAGGGCTGCGGCCATCAAATATGATTCGGCAAAGAACGCGGCGCCGGTCATAACGGCCAGCGGTAAAGGAACGATTGCCGAGAAAATAATAGAATTGGCCCATGAGCAGGGTATCCCGATCAAAAATGATCCTGATCTGATTCAGGTGCTAAGCAAGCTCAAAGTCGGTTCGGAAATTCCCGTTGAACTTTACCGGGCCGTAGCGGAAATTCTGGCCTTTGTTTATTCCCTCAACGAAAATCAGCGTGCGAGTAAACAGCCGTAAAATCTTCATTCAGCACATCCCGGAAAAAAATTCCTTGCGGTAAAAAATTGCCTGATTGCCATTCCTACGAAGCTAGTTTTGGTTCATCGGGATCATTTGTTTTGATGGCCCGGATATTGTCCATATTTAACATTAATAAATAATAACATATACATGCATATAATTATCCGGCTGATAAAATATCGGCGGCGGATAGGAATATTATATGGCACATCGCTTGCTTAATGAGTAAGAAAAAAGGGAGAGCCACGATGCTTTATAATATAACAGATATCGCAAAGGCCGGCGCCAGAAAACTTTCGCAACTGGATTATGTAACAAACAATATCGCCAATTCTTCCACGTCGGGCTTTAAAGCGGAACATATGTATTATTCCATGAAAGGTAAGAGCGCTCAAGAAGGGGCGTTGGTCGAATTGGGATCCACTGTTTCAAAAATGGATTTTTCACAAGGCACATTAAGAGTGACCGGAAATGTATTGGATCTTGCCATTGAAGGCGATGGATTTTTTACCATTCAGACGAAACAGGGCGACACCTATACACGCAACGGCAGTTTTGTACTCAATACCAATCATGAACTGGTCACGCAATCCGGCGAACCTGTTTTAGGTGAATCCGGAAAAATCGTTATGAATGGCGGCAAAGTCAACATTGATCAGCAAGGGTCTATTTATGTGGATGAAGCTCTGGCCGGTAAGTTAAAAATTGCTGCTTTCGAAAATCCTCAGGCTTTGACGCGCTCTGCAAATGGCGGCTTTATCGGTAGCGAGAAGGCAGGTCTGAAGCGTTCCACTGAGCACAGGATAGCGTCCGGATTCGTTGAATCATCCAATGTCAACGCCGTTCGGGAAATGACGGATATGATGGAAATTCAGAGGACTTTTGAAACGTATCAGAAGATGATTTTGACCTTGCAGGATTTGGACAAGATTTCCACCAACAGAATAGGCAAAGTGATTTAAAAGGAGAAAATAATGATTAGATCATTATGGACAGCGGCAACCGGAATGGTCGCCCAGCAGATTGAGCAGGATGTTGTTGCCAACAACCTGGCCAATGTCAGTACCGTCGGATTTAAAAAGTCCCGGGCGGATTTCATGGACTTGATGTATCAAATCCACAGCAAATCCGGATCGGAAACCTCACAGGGTAATCAATTACCCGTTGGCCTGGAAGTTGGCATGGGCGTCAAACCGATGTCGACGCAAAAACTATTTACAGAAGGCGACCATCAGCTGACGGGCAATCAATTTGACTGGGCCATCGATGGTGATGGATTTTTCCAGATTGATGACAATGGAGAAACTTATTACACAAGAGCCGGCAACTTTAAGCTGGACAAAGATGGCGTTGTTGTAAATTCCGAAGGCCTGAAGCTGCTTCCTAATATTACGGTTCCGGCAAACACGCTTACTTTTACGATGGATACCGGCGGCACGTGGACGGCGGCGGATAGAGAAGGCAACTCCCTGGCAACGGGCAGGCTGGAACTGGCGACATTCGTTAATAACGGAGGACTCACCAGTAAAGGAAGAAATCTTTTTGCCAAGACGGTATCCTCCGGTGACGCGATTACGGGCAATCCCGGAGAAAACGCCGTAGGCACCATCTCACAGAATTTCCTGGAAATGTCCAACGTCAATGTGGTGGATGAAATGGTGCGAATGATTGTCGGACAGCGTGCCTATGAAATCAATTCCAAGGCGATTCAGACGGCCGATAGTATGCTGGGCATCATCAACAGCCTCAAGAGGTCATAAGTTATGTTTAGACTGAAAGAAAAAATCCTGTTTCTGGTTTTGACGATTTGCTTTTTGGCGCTTATCGGCCCGTCATCAGCTTTCTGCAAACAGGATGATGAAAAAATATTGATGCGGGAAATTACTCAGTACATTCAAAATAATATGCCCTGGCCTGCTGAAAGTGTTCGTATCGAGTTTCTTTCCGGACTTCCCAAGATACAAAAGGCAAAAGGTGAGATGAAGTTGCACATTGAAAGCAGACCTCGGGAGGAACACATTGGCGATACGTCTTTCAATGTCCGGATTTTCATTAATGATATTTTTTTCAAAGAAGTGCCGGTTCGTGTTCGAATTGAAGTCCTGCAAGAATTTGTGGTCAGCCTGAAAAGCATTCCCAGAGACAGCATCCTTTCGGAGAATGATGTAACTTTACGGAAAAAGTGGGTAAAACATATTCCCATGAATGCTTTGTCATCATTGGATGAAGCCCTTGGCAAGAACATTGTCGTCACGGTTCGTCCCAACACGCAAATTGTACGCAGCATGATCAAAGAGGTGATGCCCGTGAAAAAAGGGAAGATGGTTCAGGTGATTCTGGACAATGGGGCGATGAAAATGATGATGAGCGGCATAGCGGAAGAAGACGGAGCTGAAGATACGTTGGTGAAAGTGCGCAATCTCAGTTCCAATAAAGTCATTTATGCCCGAGTGGTTGGTCAGGCAAAAGTTCAGGTCGATTATTAGTGGAAGAGGTATTTATGAAAAAACAATATCCCCTATGGATTGCGTCGTTCATCGTGGTGTTATTTTCAGTCACCGGATGTCTGTCCCAAAAAGAAATTGTTCGTCCGGACCTGATGGAAACACCGGTTCAGCAGATCAGCCAACCGGCGCCGGCCGACGGTTCCATCTGGCGCGGTGAAAGTGATAGCAATATGATTTTTGCCGATAAAAAAGCCAGGTATGTCAATGACGTCGTGACGATCATCGTAGCGGAAGCGGCATCCGGCGGCAACAAGGCGTCTACCGCAACCAGCCGTGACAGCTCCTCGGATGCCGCGATCACATCATTTCTGGGCATCGAGAATCAAATTATCGGCAACAACGCCAATATGGGAGGGAAAATAGCCCTGGGTGGATCATCCTCCAACGCTTTAAAGGGCGCTGGTGATACAAGCCGCAACAACACGTTGATTGCCAGAATCAGTGCGCGTGTGATACGTGTTTTAGATAACGGGAATCTGCTGATTGAAGGAAGACGCCAGGTAACGATCAATGCGGAGGATCAGTACCTGATCATTGGCGGTATTATCAGAACTCAGGATATCACCCCTGAAAATACCATTAGTTCGCAATTCATATCAGATGCCCGCATTGTCTATACGGGTGAGGGTGTCATCAATGACAAAATGAGACCGGGGTGGATGACGCGCATTGTGGATTGGGTCTGGCCGTTCTAACATGAAAAAGTATAATCGGAGATCAATATGAAAAAACAACACTTCAATATCAGCCTCCTCGTACTGGCTATGGTTTTCATCTGGACGAGTGTTTCCTTTGCCGCACGGATAAAAGATATCGCATCGATCGGTGGCGTCCGGGACAACCAGTTGATCGGTTATGGCGTGATCGTGGGGTTGGCTGGAACCGGCGACGATCTGGCAAAAAATCTTTACACCGCTGCGTCACTGGCCAGCATCATGAACCGTCAGGGGGTATCGATGAAAGACAAAACCGCCGCCCTGAAAGCCGACAATATTGCCGCAGTCATGGTCACCGCCACATTGCCGCCATTTGCTAAAAACGGCTCAAAGATTGACGTGATGGTTTCCTCTGTCGGATCGGCGAAAAGTCTTCAGGGAGGAACCCTGCTGATGACGCTATTGCGCGGCGCAGATGGTGAAGTTTATGCGGTCGCCCAGGGAGCTATATCGCTGGGCGGATATTCTGCGGGTGGCGCCGGTGGCGGCGTAGTTAAAAATCATACCAGGGTGGGCCGAATAGCCAGTGGTGCGACCGTGGAAAAAGAACTGGTATACAATTTTGATTCGAAACGAGTATTGATGATCAATCTGCAGCAGCCGGATTTTACCACGGCAACCCGCATGACATCCGCCATCAATAAAGCCCTGGCCTTTGCCGAAGCAAAGCAGCTGGATGCTTTTTCCGTCCGTGTGAAGGCGAATGATTCTTTTGCCGGAACATTGTCTGAACTGGTTTATCATATTGAATCGCTGGATGTTCCGGTGGATACACCTGCCGTAGTGATCCTCAATGAAAAAACGGGCACGGTCGTGATGGGCGAGAATGTACGCATTTCAACCGTTGCGATTGCGCATGGCAATTTGAGCATCCAGATTAAAGAAGACATGAAAGTCTCCCAACCCTTGCCGTTTGCTCCCGCGCCGCTTGCCGGCAGAGCGCTTGCCGAACGCGCTGAAACGGTTCGAGCCCAGGCCGGTCGTCCTCCGGCTCCCGTTACGCCTGCCCCCGGCACAACGATTGTTCCGGGAGGACAAACGGTTGTAACAACACAAACAACTGTGGGAATCGCTGAAGAGAAAAAACAACTAATGCTGGTTCCGCAAACCGTCACTATTTTTGACGTGGTCAGGGCGTTGAATGCCATTGGTGTTTCGCCTCGCGATCTGATTACCATTTTACAGTCGATTAAGGCGGCCGGAGCCCTTCAGGCTGATATTAAAATTATTTAATCCGTGAGGAAATATTAAAATGGCATCGCCAATCAATATTGCAACTGTTCAACCGCAGGTCAATGAAAAAGTGCCTTCTTCAAAATACAATGAGGAAGAGCAAAAGAAATTAAAGAAAGCCTGCGCTGATTTTGAATCGATTTTCACCTATCAGTTGCTCAAAACCATGCGTAAGACCATTCCGGAGAATAAAACCGGCATGAACAATTACGGTAAAGAAACTTATACCATGATGATGGATCAGAAACTTGCAGAAAAAGTTTCAGAAAAAGGCAATGGCTTGGGATTACAGAAGGTTTTATATGAACAGCTTACGAAAACAAATACCGCGGCAACATCACAGGAGGTAAAAAACAAATTAAAGTAATATCTCAATTTTGCCGATAGGGTGCATAAGACAACAACTAAGGAGAGGTTTCATGAATGTTTCTGATGTTAAAGATGTAAATGCGCAGATGCTCCAGCAATATCAACGCAATGAAAATGTGTCAGCAGGAGTTGATAAGCAGGCTGGTTCTGCGGCAGTGAAACCGGAAGAAACAGTTGATTTGTCCACCATGGCAAAAGATATTCAGCAGGCAAAGGTTGAAGTGTCCAAGGTACCTGACGTGCGCGAAGAAAAAGTGCAGCAAATTAAGGCGCAGGTAGATAAAGGCACATACAACGTGAGCGGAGCGGAGATTGCCAATAAGATGGTGGGAGAATCACTTGTGGATCTCTTTGCCTAACAAAGTAGGCTGAGGATCATTCCGGCAAATCAATCGCCATCTTAGTTATAATCTTCCTCCCGGCGGATAAGCGTTATCGTAGTTTATCTGTCTTCTGTTCCAACAGATTCACGTCCAGGGTGTCAATTAAAATTAAATAAGGAAAATAAAATGTTAGAACAATATAACACTGTGGCTAACTGTCTGGAAGACTCTGCGACCGAGGGTTTGTTCGTATCCTTGATTGATGTCTTAAGAAAAGAGTTGTCGATATATCGTGAATTAAAAGATTATCTGGCATGCGAGAAAGCGATGCTCATGAAATCGGCTGCACTCGCCAAAATAAATGAAAACAACGCCGTAAAGGAAAACATCATTCTAAAATCACGAATTCTGGGAGAAGTTCGCACCAATATCTTAAAAAAAATCGCTCGCCATCTTGATATAGATGATGGTGACATTCGATTAATGTCATTGGCTGGTTATGCTGTCAATGAACAAAGACAGGTCATTGAAGATCTTAAAAGTGATCTGTTGAGCATCGCACGGGATATTAACAGAATGAATGATGATAACAAATATTTATTAGATGTATCCATTAATAATGTTAAAGGATCACTTGAATTTATTTCCTCCCTGATTGACCGGTCCGGAGTCTATCTCGGAACGGGTAAAATTAATGAAATCAGTACCAATGGCAGATTTCTGCGGACGGAGGGCTAGGACATGGCGGATATCAGTCGAGTTCTATATACAGCCAAAGAAGCATTGCTGAGTAATTTGACGGCCATTAATGTAACCGGTTCCAATATCGCCAATGTCAATACGCCCGGTTATTCCAGACTTCGCCCGATGTTTGAATCCGTCGGAACAAAGGATGCTTCATCCGCACAGGAGCAAGTTGGTGTGCGGATTGCCGATGTTGAAAGGATATATGATCGATTCCTTGAAGCTCAGCTTGTCGGTCAGCAATCTTCCGTCGGAAACTATACCGCTCAACAGGATTCGCTAAACAGTGTTGAAGGGATTCTGAACGAAAATAACGGCGGAGGAATTAATGATGCGTTGGGTGCATTTCTCAACGCCTGGGGTAATCTTTCCGTTGAACCATCCAGTATATCCAAGAGAAATATGGTTGTTACAACAGGACAGAATCTTGCTTACGCATTTAATCGGCGGGGGGAAGATTTAACAAATGTCCAGATAGTGGCCAATGACAGTATTGCAGATACGGTATCCTCATTGAATATGGCTTTGCAACAGATGGCCGATTACAATGAAACTATTGTCAGCGCGGAAAGCGCGGGAACCAGTGCCTCTTCAGTCAGGGACCAAAGAGGAGAATTATTAAAGATAATAAGTGGATTGATTGATGTTAATTACATCGAAAAGAGTGACGGATCCTTATATATTACCCTTCCCGCGAATGGCAAAGCCCTGGTTGAAGGTTTCAACAGTTGGGAATTGGAAGTCAATAGAAATCCAGACAATAATAATTTATATGATATTGTCTTTTCGGAAGATCCGTCCAAGTCGATCAACGATCAAATAACGGGAGGAAAACTTGCCGGTCTGCTGGAAGTTCGGGATAATCTTATCCCATCCTACCTGGATCAACTTAATCAAACAGCTTCAAGTATCATCAATAAAGTTAATGAATTGCACACGGCGGGCTATGATCAGGACGGCAATCCCGGCGAATTGTTTTTTACAGCAACGGCAGACGCAAGATACATGCAGGTAAACGCTGAGATTGTAGCCGATACAAGAAAAATTGCCGCCTCAGCCACAGTCAACGCCGACGGTGATAATGCCACCGCGATGACCGATATCAAAAACGATCAGATGTACGCATCAATGACGATATTGACAGCGAACGTAACCGGACAAGTAGATAACATTGGGCAGGCTTATAAAAATACAACAAGTGATATTGTACTCATACGTGCAGCAGGTAGTTGGACCCTGTCAGGAACATTAAATGGTGGATATGAGTCCTTAACGGTATTGCCGTCTTCTACTGACAGTTCCGTAATGATTGATCTGGACGGTGTTTTAACGAATGGTCAAAAAACAGCTGATATTACTTTGAATCTCACAGGCACTTGGAGCGATGGCAACACTATAACATTCAGACTGGCTAAAAGCGACAGCACAACAAATATTGACAGCTACTTTAATGCTTTTATCGCCAGTGTGGGACAGGATGTCGATAATGCATCGCAGGCTCTTGCAAGTACGACAGCCATTCTCAATCAGCAAACCGATCAGAAGGAGCAACTTTCCGGCGTGTCTCTGGATGAAGAAATGATGAATCTGATCAAATATCAAATGGCCTATGGCGCGGCCGGTAGAATGACTTCAACAGTCAATGAGTTGATGGACATATTAATCAATCTGGGACGCTAACTGCAAAATGAGGTAATTTTTATGATCAACCGGGTAACAGAAGCTATTAAATTTAATATGATTACGAATAGCATGTTCAATATTCAGACTGAATATGGCAAGTTGATGGAAAAATTGTCCACGCAGAAAATGATTAATCGCCCCTCGGATGATCCCATCGGGACAAACAACATTTTGAATTTCCGGACAGCTATTAATACCATTCAACAATATCAAACTAATATAACAGACGCTGACATTTCACTATCCGTGACTGAAACCGTCCTGACATCCATCAGGAAAGTCGTTGCCGATGCGGAAGCTATTGCGATTTCGGAAGCCGGCACCGGGTCTGCCGAGACGATGGATATTTCGGCGGCTACGGTCTCCGCTTTAATTGACGAAGCCCTGTCACTGATGAATACCAAGCAGAGTGACAGTTATCTGTTTAGCGGATCAAAGACGGACACGCAGCCATTCACGGCTGCTTATCGTGCAGCCAGTATCGGAACGGTAGTCGAAGCAACTACCAATACTTATGATGGCAATGTTTCTGTCAGCGGGACATATATCGGAACGGAAAATAAGAATTATGCCGTCAGAATCGTTGCCGATGGTGAACCGGGTGTTGCCACCTACCAGGTTTCATCTGATGGCGGTAAAACATGGGGTTCTAATCAAGTTGGACACCCCGTTAACGTAGGTGACGGTATAACCATGACATTTGCTGGTGGAACACTTTCGGTAGGTGATTTTTTTACGGTAGACGGTAATACAGGTGGTTATTATAATGGTAACGACGACGCTATGACCGTGCAAATTGGCAAAGACAACAATCTTGTGTACAATATTACCGGAGCGGATGCCTTTACGGGGCCCTCTGCTTTCGCTGTAATTGCTGCTGGAGGTGTTTTACTTTCCGACGATACAATCGTTCTGACCCGGGGTGCTGTCAGTTGGTCGCTCACCAGTAATCCAAACTATCCAGCGATGAATATTACTGCGCAGAATGCCAGTTCCATTAGTATTGACGCTGATGGCGATGCGGACGTGGATATTACTTTATCTTTATCCGGTGAGTGGAATTCGGGCGATACTACAACATTTACCATTACAGGAAGCCCGATGACACCTGCGTTAAGTGCGGTCAGTGTCCAGGGCTCAGGAACGGTAGACCTCTTAGGCACCCTCTATGCGCTGAAAGATGCTTTGAGCGCTCACGATACAGATTTGATCAGTGCTCAAACGGAGAGATTGCAAACTTTGGAAACGCAAGTCCTCCAGTCTGAAACATTAGCCGGTGCTAAAAGAAGTTCGCTGGAATTGGCCGCCAGCAATCATAAAACAATCGATCTGCAGATTACAAACATGTTAGCCGATATAGAAAATGCCGATTTGACGCAGCTGATTACGGAATTTCAGATGAAGCAAATTGCGATGCAGGCGTCCTACAGTATGGCTTCTAAAATTGGTGAAATGACGATCATGAATTACTTATAGCTGAATGATATTCAATAAAAAATAAAAATATATAACTTATAAATACATATGCTTAACTTGTTTATGTCAATATTTGTCTAAAGTTTTATCCTCTAATGCCGATGTAATAAACAAGGCAAAGGCTTTAATTAAGGGTAAAAAAATGACGGTTACGGCTTATCAAGTTAATAGTGTGCTAAATGCATATACCCGGCAAAGTAAAGTTCGGATTTCATCAGAACAACCTAATGAAAATAGTTCTGATGGACAATACCGGGATGTTGTATCCTTATCCGTAAAGGAATCTAACAAAGCGGAAGAATTGGAAAAAATCAGTTACAATCTTCGCGATGTGATCCTGAAGGATAAAGACATTTAAAGCATACTCATTATCCAGAAGTCTTTTCAATAAAAAAAATAATAAATTATCTGAAATTTTTCAATAGATACAATATCGAGAGGTGGAGTACTGTAATGGTCGGAAAAGTTCAACCAGATGAAAAGCAGGGGCTCAAAAAAATACTGGTTGTCGATGACTATTTACCGACTCGAAATCTCATTGTCGAAACACTCAGTCAATCCTCACAATATCAAATAGCGGAAGCGGAAAATGGCAAAGAAGCTTTGCGTATGTTTGACGAAAACGATTTTGATCTGGTCATCAGTGATATCATGATGCCGGGTATGAGTGGTATGGAGTTGCTTCGTCTGATTCGTGATCGCAATCCCTCATCTGCTGTCATCATGATCACCGGAAATCCAACGACCGATCTGACCGTTAACGCCATCAAAAAGGGCGCAGTTGATTTTTTGACAAAGCCTTTCGATATTGATGAACTGCTCTATAAAGTCGATATCCATTTGCGACAAAAAGATATGCTACCGGGCGAACCTTCGGGGAATATTCTGGAACAAAACAAATTAAATGATCAAAAGGATGAATTATCCAAGCAGGGATATATCTATGATTCCATAGAAGGATCTCCCATGGATAATGATGTGATATTTAATAAAATAGCAGAGTTGGCCTTAAAACTGGTCGATGGTGAAGTCTGTTCCATCATGCTCTTTGATGAGCAGGATAATGAATTTCACGATAAAGTCGTAAAAGGCAATACAGAGGGCATGCACAATAATTATACCAGTAGTCCAACACTGAAAATGGTCTTCAACGAGGTTATTGAACGCAAAGAAGCGGTTCTGATTAATTCCAATGACCATCCGGAAGTGGCGCCATCGCTGATCTGTGCTCCGTTAATGATTCGCAACAACATTCTCGGGATCCTGAGTATTCGTAAAAAGAAAAACAGGGAGGTCTTCAGTAAGAAAGATCTGCATCATATCTTAAGTTTGACCAAACGGGCGTCTTTGAATCTGGAAAATAAAATTCTCTATGAAAGTATCTTTTTCAATATTATGGATACTTTAAAATCATTGATATCTTCCATTCAGGCGCGGGATCATTATACGGAAGAACATTCACAGCGTGTGACCAATGAGGCCATCCGTTTAGCGGCCAGCATGAACTGTCCATCGAATGACCTGGAAAGCATTAAAATTGCCGGCGCATTGCATGATGTTGGAAAGATTGCCGTCCCGGACAGTATTTTATTAAAGGCTGGTAAACTGACGGATGAAGAATATATGGTTATTAAAAATCATCCAACGATCGGAGAAAATATTTTAAAATCGATCGTTTTATTGGATAAAGAAAGAATGATAATTCAGTGTCATCATGAACGTTGGGATGGCAACGGCTACCCTCAGGGTTTGAGAGGGCCTGATATTCCTTTTCTGGCAAGAATTTTATCCGTCGTGGATTCCTTTGACGCGATGACTAATAACCGTCCCTACCGGTCAGCCCTCTCGAAAGAAGATGCTGTTGAAGAATTAATCCGGAACAAGAATACGCAGTTTGATCCGGATATCGTTGATGCTTATATCAAAATCCTGTAATATAAAATAAACATTGGCATATAACTTGAATCGTTCCTGCTATGTTGAAGGAGGCATTATGGTTATATCGCGCGATGTCGCTGGTTTATCCAAATTAATAAATCAGCAGGGCATTGAAAAGAGGAATCATCACGCATCAGCAGGGGAGGCAGACAATAAATTCCATGATTATTTAAAGGAATTATTGAGTAAAGGAGAAAATACCTCTGTTGATTCATCTGCCATGTCGTCATTAAATAAAGAGCAGTTATTGCTTTTTACCAAAGCCCTCCAAATTCAAATGAATTCGCGTTTGTATAACACAATATTCAGCAATTCTCTGGAATCAAATGCTCTGGCATCTAAAGTTATGCAGGATTATGGAGGGAAAATTTTTCCTGTTGATTCCGGCATGTCAAAATTTAATCAGCAAACGCCAAAAATAAATCTTTCCGGTGTTGATCCACATATCAATCAACTTATTAATCAAGCGGCACAGAAATATGATGTTGATGCCGATTTAATTCGTTCTGTCATCAAAGCGGAAAGTAATTTTAATGTGTCTGCGACTTCGCCTCGCGGTGCGATGGGGCTGATGCAGCTCATGCCTGAAACGGCCAGAGATTTGAGCGTCAATAATGCTTATGATCCGCAGGAGAACATTATGGGTGGAACCCGTTACCTGAAAATGCTCTTGTCCCGATATGATGGCCAGGTCGATCTGGCACTGGCGGCTTATAATTGGGGTATGGGAAATGTAGAGAAACAACCGGATCGACTACCCGCCGAAACCCTTGGTTACATTGAAAAGGTCAACTCATATTATAAGAATTTGAAGGCTTGATGGACTCTGCAATGCTTTTTCCTCCGGGATAAATTAACCCCGGAATGAACTTAAATTCTTGTTCTGCAGCCAATCATCTAAAATATCCAAAGCCCGTTTTGCATATAAAATATGTTTTTCTTTCTTCTTCATTTTTTTTATTGTAAGCGGTTTAAGAATGCCGAAATTGATATTCATCGGTTGAAAGTTAGCCGCTGATTGAGGTGAGGTAATGTAACTCAGAAGCGCTCCGATAGCCGTTTCCGGCGGAGGGGGTTGAAATGATCTCCCTTCAAGGTAAACTGCGGCGCTCAATCCTGCCAGTAGTCCCATGGCAGTGGATTCCATATAGCCTTCCACTCCGGTCATCTGTCCGGCAAAGAAAATATCCGGATTATTTTTGAGCTGTAATGTGGGGGAAAGCAGGGAAGGGGAGTGAATGTATGTGTTGCGATGAATGCTGCCCATGCGGGCGAATTGAGCATCTTCGAGGCCGGGGATCATGCGGAAGATGCGCTCCTGCGCAGGCCAGGTGAGTTTGGTCTGAAAGCCAACCAGATTGAAAAGCGTTCCGGATGCATTTTCCCGACGCAATTGAACAACAGCGTAGGGTATGGCTCCCGTGTGTGGATTGATCAGACCAACCGGTTTCATCGGACCGAAAGCCAGGGTGTCCTCACCGCGCGCAGCCATGACTTCAATAGGCAGACAGCCTTCAAAGTGCCTGACGTCTTCAAAGGATTTTGCAGGGACTTTTTCTCCGGCCAGCAGTTCCTGACGAAAATGTTTATATTCCTCTTCAGTCAGAGGGCAATTGAGATAGTCCGGTGTTCCTTTATCATAACGCGATGCCCAATAGACCTTTTCCATGTTGATGGAGAAGGCATCTACGATGGGCGCAATAGCGTCATAGAAATATAAACAGGAACTACCCAGCATTTGATGAATTGATTGCGCCAGCAGGTCGGAAGTCAGTGGCCCTGTGGCAATGATGGATATAGCATCGGAAGAGATCTGGATGATTTCAGCCCGGGTTAGCGTGAAATTATTCTGCTGTAATAAACTTTCTTCTACCTTGATGGCAAAATCAACGCGATCCACGGCCAGTGCGGAGCCTGCGGCAACGGCTGTTTGATCGGCCACCGAAACGATCAGGGAATTAAGTTTGCGCATTTCTGCTTTGAGCAAACCGGGGGCGCTGTGGGGATCATTGGATTTCAGTGAGTTGCTGCAAACCAGTTCCGCCAGATGTTCCATTTTATGCGCGGGAGAATATTTCTGCGGCTTCATTTCAAAAAGACGCACGGCATGCCCGCGCCTGAGGAGCTGCCAGGCCGCTTCACAGCCGGCCAGTCCGCCGCCGATAATGTTGACTTGCCTATATTTCATTCAGTGGATTTATTTTTGGGCATTTTCTTGATCGTCTTGCACTCGGGATAACCCGTGCAGCCTAAAAACTGACCGTAGCGGCCGCGCTTGACGGCCATTGGCTTGCCGCAGACTTCGCAGGTTTCGTCCGAGATGACGGTTTCTTGAGGGGCGGTTTTGCCGTCCTTACCCGTCTTTTTGATGTTTTTGCATTCGGGATAACCGGTGCAGCCCAGAAACTGGCCGTAGCGGCCGCGCTTGAAGGCCATCGGTTTGCCGCACAACTCGCAAACTTCATCGGTGGTCGGCGCTTCCTGCGCGACAATTTCGCCGTTTTCATTCCTGGTCGCGTTCATGGTGTTTTTGCATTCCGGATAACCGGAACAGGCCAGAAACTGTCCGAACCGTCCTTCTTTGACCGCCATGCTTTTCCCGCATTTGTTGCATTTGATATCGGTTTCCTGATTTTCCACTTGTTTGACCTTTCCATTTTCGTCAGAGGTGAAATTTTTAATGTTTTTACATTCGGGATAATTGGAGCAGCACAAGAAACGTCCGTTCTTTCCCCATTTGATAATCATGGGGGAATTGCATTTGTCGCAAACGATATCCGTTGCGTCATGGCTGATGCCGCGCGCCTTTTCCACGATATTTTCAGTAAAATTATTTATTTCGCGCATAAAATCGGATCGCGATATTTTTCCTTTCTCCATCAGCAGCAATTTATGCTCCCATTCGCCGGTAAGGGTTGGCGAAACAAGCCCTTCGACGGGGATAGCTTCCAGCAGTTGAATCACATTCATCGCTTTTGCCGTCGGCGTCAAATCCCTTCGATCGCGTGTCACATAACGCGCTCCAATCAGCCTTTCAATGGTGTCCGCGCGGGTTGCGGGGGTGCCCAGTCCGCGTTCTTTCATTGCTTCTGCTAATTCCTCGTCATCCAGAAGTTTTCCCGCGGTTTCCATTGCGGCCAGCAGCGTGGCGTCGTTGTAACGAGGCGGCGGATTGGTCTGGCAGCCGTTGAGTTCAATTTTGATCGTCTGGATTTTAGCGTCGGTGTTGTCCAGCCCGGGCAGGCGATTCGCGATGCCGATTTCCGGTTCCAAGTCGTCTTCCTTGCCGAAAGCTTCTCTCCAGCCGGCTACCGCCAGAATCCTGGCTGTTGTGCGAAAAGCGTCATCTCCGACACGGGTTGTCCGCTCCACAACCTTCCACACGGAAGAATCCATGAATGCGGCCAGAAACCGGCGCACAACCAGATCATAGACCTTTTTCTCGATTTCACTGAGACCGGCAGGGGTTTCACCGGTTGGGACGATGGCAAAATGGTCCGAAATTTTTGTGTTGTCGAAAATGCGGCGCGCCATGACTGCCTTGGAAGGGTCGCCAATTCTTTTAGCCAGCGGGGTATAATCACCTCCCAAAGATGACAGGATGCGGCTGACTTCAGCGGGATAATCTTCCGGAAGGCATTTGCTGTCCGTGCGCGGATAGGTGAGCACCTTGTATTTGTCATATAGCGCTTGTGCGGCGGACAGGGTTGACTTTGCCGAAAGTCCGAATCGCTTGTTGGATTCACGCTGCAAAGTGGTTAAATCAAAAAGTGACGGCGGGGCTTCCCTGTTTTCTTTGTGCTTATCGGTTGCCAGAGCCGGCTTTCCCGTGCAGCGCTCCTTGATGCTTTCCGCGTCCTGCCTGTTCCAGATCCTGTCGGCGCGATCATCCGGATCGTTGAGATTTTTCTTAAAATCCTCCCTGATCCATATCCCTTCATATGCTTCTCCGGAAACATCGAAAAAGCCTTTGGCGTTCCAGTAGTCGCGAGGCTGGAACGCCTGGATTTCCCGTTCCCGTGTCACCAATATGGCCAGCGTGGGCGTCTGGACGCGCCCCAGATTAACGGCTTCCCTGCTCTTGCGTCCCCCCAGACGGACCGTGAAGGCGCGCGTGGCGTTGATGCCCACCAACCAGTCTGATTCCGACCGGCAAACGGCGGCTTCGGCCAGGCCTGCTTTCATTTGTGCGGGAAACAAGTGGGCGAATCCTTCCCGAATGGCGGCCGGCGTCATGGATTGCAACCAGACGCGTTCAGCGGGTTTTTTTATTTCCAGGTACTTCATGATGTATGTAAAAATAAGCTCGCCCTCACGCCCGGCATCGCAGGCATTGACAATGCCCGTTACCTCCTTGCGCTT
The DNA here is from genome assembly GCA_002382045.1 of Syntrophaceae bacterium UBA4059. Lineage (GTDB taxonomy): Bacteria > Desulfobacterota > Syntrophia > Syntrophales > Smithellaceae > UBA8904. The sequence goes on along the minus strand of DFZJ01000084.1, from coordinate 3,646 downwards.
GGCCTCCCGCTTGATGATGTTGAGAAGTTCCGAACCTTCCTCGCCGTTCGTATCTTCCGCAACCTTCTTCTTTCGGACAGCGCCTCTGTAGCCATTGCTTTTGGACGGGCGCAGCGGAAATGTTTCCGGAAGAATAGGAAGGGCGTCCAGTTTCCAGAAACCATATTTTTTCTTATCGATTTCTTCCGGCATACACAATTCAACAAGATGGCCTGACGCGGAACATACAATCATATCATCACGTTCAAATACTTTTCCGCGGGCCTTGAAGCCTCCCAAAGAGCTGGCAATATCACGGGCTACGGATGGTTTTTCAGCGATAACGAGTTTTTTGGACATTTGGCGATGGGTCCTCTTTAATACAAATTATTTAATAGTTTTATGAATTGAGAAAACGATATCTTAAAAGATGATTATCAAAGCTTTCTCTCTGCATTTTGGTGCACCATATAAATGGTCAATATGCATTTGTAAAGCATTTTATTTTTTTAAGGAAAATAACTTGCCTGGATGTTGAAGCAAAATTCCTTTTAATTCTAAATTGATAAGAGCACTCAACACATCAGCGGGAGGCAGGCCTGTGTCAGAAATAATATCGTCGGCATGTTTCTTTCCTGGCGAGAGTGAAGTCAGGATTGCCTGTTCGATCGGCTTGAGTGAATCGCTATCGATCTTAATCTCGGTTTGCAAAGCACGAATCGTGTCTTGTTCCTGTTTCCGGGGTGTCAGCCGCGTAGATGATCGTTCCAATTGTGGTAGAATATCTTCCAGAATATCATCGATGCTGTCGATGAGTTTGGCGCCCTGTTTAATCAGACTGTTTGTCCCGCGCGAAGAAGCGGAATCAATCGTGCCGGGAATCGCGAAAACCTCGCGTCCCTGTTCCATCGCCAATCTGGCGGTAATCAGCGAGCCGCTTTTTTCTCCTGCTTCGACAACCACGATGCCATAGGACAAACCGCTGATGATACGGTTGCGGGCCGGAAAATGATAGGAGAGGGGTTGCGTTCCCAGTGGAAATTCCGACACCACCGCGCCGTTTTGAGCTATGGCGGTAAATAAATTTTTGTTTTCCGGAGGATAAATGACATCCAGACCGCTGCCCAGAACGGCAATTGTGCGTCCTTTAGCAGCCAGCGCGCCGCGATGAGCGCAGGAATCGATGCCTCTGGCCATGCCACTGACAATCGTAATGCCTCTGAGTGCAAGCTCCCTGCTGATTCGATCCGTCGTGTATTTGCCATAGGTGCTGGCATGTCGAGAGCCGACAATAGCGACAGGAATATCTTCTTGTTCCAGGCCGCCCAAAACGTAAAGAAAGGGGGGACGGTCATAAATATTCAGAAGATTTTTCGGGTAGAGTTCATCAAGACAAGTAACGATGTTGATACCCGTTTTGGACATCATGTCCATTTGTCGAAGGATGATATCCCAATGCTTAAAAGAAATGATGGCTGACGCACTTTTTTTACTTATTCCGGGAACAGACGAAAGTTCATGAATAGATGCCGAAAAAACAGCGGCCGGAGAACGGAAATGCTCAATGAGCGGCTGAAATGACGCATTACCGATTCCGTCGATGGACTTTAAAGCTATCCAGTATTTCAGATCTTCATTCATAGATTTACATTTTGACAGGAGATATAATCAAGATAAATCATTCACCGGCATCTTGAAAAATTTGTCCAAAACTACATCTTCTTCGCTTTGCCTGTCAAGTATTTTAAAATTATTGCGTAAAATTAATCTTTGCGTTAATGAAATAGGGATCTATTAATGCCAAGAGGAGTTTATGCATAAAATAATATTTTATTTCATTTCAATTTTTGTTTTCTTCAATATTGCGATTGTTCACGCCTTTGCGCAATCCGGACATGACTACAAGATCAATACACATCAATCATCCAATACAACAAGCCCTGCGGGCATTAAAAAGGAGGAACAGCGTCCTGTTCTGACGGTGACCCCCCGTGAAATTGATCTGGGACTTATTAAACCGGGAGACACTGCTTTTGGAGATTTTAGTTTGAAAAATATTACAACGGGAATGATGTCATGGTCCGTGTCCTGCCCGGAAGGTTGGGAAAATGGCGCTGCTCATACAATCAGATCATCTGTCACGGGTGATCCGGGTCATTTGCTTGTCGAATTATCCCTTGCGGAGAACATTGATAACCTTTCAGGAGAAAAATCAAAAAGTCGCCGTTACAGGACTGTTATGAAAATGAATTCGGACGGTAAAGAGCTCATTTGTAATAAGATTTTAAAAGCAGGTGCGTATCGAAATGCCGTCAGAATAAAATCAGAAGGGGGTCAACGAAACATCTTTGTGGATTTCCGTATTCATGCAGTACAGGATATTCCATCGGTCAGCTTAAATCCGCAACGCCTGGATTTGGGTGTGCAGTTGCCGGGTAAAATAATATCGAAGAGAATTGAACTGTCTAACAAGGGCAGGGAAATGTTGATCTGGTCAGTCGTGCAGCCGCCATCAAAAGCTGGTGAATTGCCCGGGGAACTACAGAGAGAAAGATATCTGTCATTTCATAGTGAAGCGCAATCTGAACCGGGTAAATACGTGATTCCCGAACATCTGAAAGATTCGATGGAATTAATCGGGAAATGGACGGAAAAGAATGGGTATCCCTTAAGCAAAGGTGCGGCAAACTCCATGAAGTTTCGATTTCATGGAACAGGGATCAGTGCTTTCTTGCAATCTCACACGGATGATGGCAACTGTTCCATCTATCTTGATGAAATATTATTGAATCTGCCGGATGTGTTATCCGGCGAATGGGAAAAGAAAGAATTAGTCATTGCCGAAGGCCTGACCGATGGCCCGCATGTGGTTACCATTGTGATCAGAGAAGGCACTCTGGAATTGGAAGGCGTAAAAGTATTCGGCAAAGATGTCATGCGGGGTCCCCGGGGCTGGATCACCGTCTTTCCTGATTCCGGAACGACCATGAGTGAACGGGATTATATTAATATTAAAGTTGATACATCCAATCTTGCTCCGGGTTATTACGGCGATCAGATCGTATTCAAATCAAATGCGGGAGAAGAAAAGGCGGAAATATTTTTGGATGTGATCCCCGACTCCGGGCCGAAAATTATTGATGTTTATTTATATTCAAAAGACAGGGACTACTTGTTGACCGTTGATCCACAGGCGGAATCTAAAAGATTGATGCAAAACGGTTATTTGAAAGAGGGCATTGCTTTCAGGCTTTTCGCGCCGCAAACACCCGGGACAACAAACTTTCATCGCTGGTACAATCCGGTTAAAAGAGACCATTATTATCATTATGACCGGACAGGAGGAGGGAAAAGGCTGGACGGCTATGTTTATGAAGGTACGCTTGGCAATATTGCAACATCACGCATGACCAACACCCGGGAATTGTATCGCTGGGTTCACCCGTCAACGGGCAGGCATTATTATTCGACTAATGCAAAAAGTGCAACGGGAGAGAGAAAAGGATACCGTTTTGACGGCATTGCCGGATACGTCAGATAATAAAACAATGGCCCAGCATTTGACCTTGACAAAAAAAGGAAGAGGGGATATTAGGCTACTTCTTTTTTGGTGCAGGATTAATTATGCGCCTGTAGCTCAGCTGGATAGAGCAACGGACTTCTAATC
>DFZJ01000165.1 GCA_002382045.1 Syntrophaceae bacterium UBA4059 | reverse complement strand
TGATCGGCCCGACGGGCGTGGGAAAATCTCATATCGCCGCCGCCTTCTGCCACGATGCCGTGATGAAAGGAAAACAAACGATTTTTACGACTTTATTCGATCTGACCATGTGGGTGCGCACGGATATTTGCGGAAATGCTCACAAACTGCTTTCAGCTGTCGGACTTAAACCTTCTCCCAAGATTCTTCGTCTTATAAAAAATGAAAATGTAGGGGCACAAACTTGATCTGCGTCTGTAACTCGCCATTTTAACTGAATATTATTTTTTTAACTGTCAAAGTCGGGACATGTCACTTTTTCAGATATATCCTCCGCTCAGAGGATTTCAATCTATTTTCTTTCAGGAATCGCAGAAGGTTTTCCCTCTGCTTCCCCTGCCATTTCCGAAGTCCTGAATTTTGACATGTTTAAATTCAACTGATCGACCTGGGCTACGTTTCGCTGCGTCATCTTGTCTATTTCCTTCAAGGCAGCGTTGACCTGTTGCACCGTCTGATCCTGTTTTTTGACCGATTCGGATATTTTCAATACGAATTCTCTGGAATCCTTTGTCTTCTTCACAAGCTTCATAAAATCCTGGCCCGTCCTGTCCACGAGATTGCAAACTTCATTGATTCTTACGACCGTACTTTCAATCAGATCGGAGGTGTTCCTCGCTGCCTGGGATGACCGCATGGCCAGGCTTCGCACTTCATCGGCAACGACGGCAAACCCGGCGCCTGATTCGCCGGCCCGGGCCGCTTCGACGGCAGCGTTCAGTGCCAGGAGGTTCGTCTGAAACGCAATGCCATCGATGGTTTTGACGATCTTTCCCGTTTCTGCACTGGCCGTCTTCAGCCCGTTCATTTCCTGCATCAACCGGTTCATCGTCTCATTCACATGCTGCATATCCTGGGTGATCTTCCCGATACCTTCATCCATCTTTGCCGTATCAGCAAGATTCCTGTTCAGTGATTGGATTAATTCCTGCATGGAAGCGGAAGTCTCTTCAATCGCAGCTGCCTGCTGCAGAGCACCCTGCTCGACAATTTCCGTAGCCTGCTGCCCCGATTGAATCGTTTCGTTGAGCTTGCCCATAAAGGCGTTGAAATACCTTGACATGGCCCCGGTCTCATCCTCTGTGATCACTTTGAAACGGACCGTCAGATCCCCCTCGCCTTCCGCCAGATCCTTGAGGGCCCGGACGGTATTGACAATGGGTTTCGCTATGTCCGTAATAAAAACATAACCGGCAAAGAAAGCAATAATGGTGGCAATGACAAGAACCATTAACATCGAGAAGAAGAAGGTCGTAAACCGGGATATCCTGTCTGCCAGCCGCGATACCGTTCCCAGACGGTATTCCCTGCTGATAGGAGTGAAGCAGATGATGCTTTCATTTTCATTCTCGTATATCCCGCCCGTATCCCCTTGACTGAGATGACCGGTCAGCTGGTGATTAATATCTTCCCATTTTTTCACAAAAACGTTATTATTCGTCGGGTTATACACAATGCGGCCGTTTTTATCCGCCAGGAAGGAAAAACCCATGCTGCCCGTATTGATCTTGTCGATCATCACCTTCATGCTTTCCATATCCGGTTCGCTGCCGGCCTGTGAGCGGATATGATCGACAACCACCTGCTGATAAGAGAGCATATTATTCTTCGCCTCTTCCCGAATCTGATAGATGCCTGCGGAATAGAAGCCGAATCCGCCAAGCCACGGACACAGGGCAATGGCAATGAAGATAAAGACCAACAGGAGCTTATTGCGGAGCGAAAGGGATTTCCCCGAATAGACAAGTCCTCTTCTGAAAAGCTCATCGTTCAGATAGCCGTGTACCGGGTTGATAAGGAGGTTCATACCGCCGATGATGATGATGGGAAAAGATGTTATGGCTGCAATATTGGTTGCCCAAATTCCCGTAGAGGCGATGGGACCGATGTTGTACATCTGGTAGCCAATGACCAGGAGGATGTCAAAGACAATGATCATCACATCCAGAATAATGGAACAGTAAACGGGAATCCGCTGGTTTCTTCGGACAATTGCAAGCAATTCCGGATCGGAAATATATTCCTTTGATTTAAGTGTATTCAGGGCGCGATTGACAGGAGCCGCCCAGGAAATAATGAAGGGGAGCGCCGCGAGATAAGTGACGCACCAGGCCAGGATCCCCTGCAAAGTAAATACCTGCTGCTGGTAAGGTGTATTGGCCATGAAGATAAATGTCGACACGATCCAGCCGCAATGTACGGCTGAAAAAACGACACTGTATATGGCGACAACTTTTAAAGTGTAGCTTTTCATCCAGGCCTCCTTCTCAATAACGTTCAAAAACACAGAATATCTATCATAGGAATAACAAATGCGTCTAAAAAAATAATTGAAATTGTATTGATTATGTCGAGTAGACCGGTTTCTCCCGATATTTAGGTTGATGTTTGTTTTCTCCGTTTGCCGCCTGATTTCCCGGCAAGGTCACATTATCTCAACCATGTATCCGTTGGCTTTATCCCTTCACAGAGCCGGGCTGGCGGCAGCTCGAATCCCTCGAGGAAGCCCTGAAGAAAAATTACTTTGCGCTTAAGCAGGACACGGAATTGCTCGCTGAGCATATCATCCGGCTGACCGTGACGGTGGGGTTGAAGAGGGCGGTCGCCCGGCGCGGGATTAAACCCTTGGACATCGACTGGTTTCTGCCTCACTACTCCTCGGAATTTTTCAGGGATAAGGTTCGCGACGCCATGGCCGGTATCGGCTTTGACATTCCTTACGAGAAATGGTTTACTAATATCCGTAACAGTGATGTAAGAGGGGGGTCTATGAAGCAAGAAAGGAACCCTTTATATTTTAGTTTGACAGCGATTTCAGGATTGCTGCTGATCTGTTTTCATGTCCCGTGCGTTTATGCGGAACATGACACATCACTGCGCACGGATATTAATTTTAACTACAAGATTAACGATCAATGGCGATCCGTATCCTATGTCTTTTTCCAGGCCAATCAAGATATTTCTAATTATGACTATTTTGAATGGGCGACCGGTCTGCTTTATCAGACGCCTCTTGCCTGGCTCTCGTTTCTTCTTTCCTATCAGCAGGGGTATTCAAAGCTAAATCCCGACAACTGGTCGCTGGAGCAGAGACCCAGCATCAGCATGAACACATCGGCTACCTTTTACCATTTCAAAGTATCCAATCAGATCCGCTATGAGCACAGATTTTCACCCGGTTGGAATGATTACCGGATAAAAAATACGGTGGGAATTTCGCGCCCCGATATTTTTCTTCAACCCTATATCGGATGGGAGCTTTACTACGAAAACAGTGATAAGGCGTTTATGCTCAACAGAATAAAATTGGGGATTGTCAAGAATATCGACAACAATATTTCCATTGGCCCTTATTTTCGGGTCGATTTCTCCAACATCAACCACCAATGGGAATGGACCAGGCAGCTCATCGGATTTCAGCTTAACCTGAACTATTAAGAATGGAGACCCTATGCCGGTAGATCAAAAAAATATTGACAGACAAAACAGCGCTGTGCGTTCTGGACAATGGTTGCGGCGTTTTTTCATCCTGTTGCTTGTTTTATTTTTTGGCGTTTCGTTGGCCCAGGCCGAAAAACGTGTTGTGAGGGTTGGTGTTTATGAGAATGCGCCAAAGGTTTTCACGGACGAGTCCGGCAAGCCGGCCGGCATCTTTGTTGATGTTATCGAATATATTGCCAAAAGCGAAGGCTGGCAATTGGAATACGTAGCCGGCACATGGGTTGAGGGATTGGATCGCTTGGCGTCAGGCGAGATAGACTTGATGCCGGATGTGGCCTATACGGCAGAGCGGGCGGAGATATACTCCTTTCATAAAGTGCCGATTCTTTCCTCCTGGTATCTGGTCTATGCGCCGAAGGGCAGCAACATTCATTCTATATTGGATCTGAACGAAAAGCGAATTCTTGTCCTTGAGCGTTCGGTTCAGCAGCAGGCCTTTGCCAGGCTCAGCAAAGGCTTTGGCTTGAATGTCACCCTCGTTGCAGTGCCGGATTACAAAACCATGTTTGAGACGGTGGCCCGCGGTGACGCCCATGCGGCCATCACCAACCGTTTTTACGGGATGAGGCATGCAAAGCAATTCGGACTGGAGGATACGGCGGTCGTTTTTGAACCTTCCGACCTCTTTTTCGCGGCGCCCAAAAACGATTCGCGCCAGTTGCTGGCTGCTATTGACAGGCATCTTTCAGGTTTGAAGAAAGACACCCGGTCGGCGTATTATGCGTCTCTGAAGCGATGGACATCTGAAGAAGTCCGTTTCAAAATTCCGGCATGGCTGCAAATCCTGGCCCTCATTGCCGGTGTTGTCCTGCTCATGAGTCTGGCGGGAAGCTTTGTTTTGAAGCAGCAAGTCAATGTGCGCACCCTGGAACTGAAAAAAATCAATCAGGAAATGGAACAACGCATTATCGAGCGAACGGCCCAGCTGGCCGCCGCGGTGGAGAAAGCGCAGGCCGCCGATCAAATCAAGTCCGCATTTCTGGCGACGATGTCGCACGAGCTGCGCACGCCGCTCAATTCCATCATTGGTTTTACAGGCATTCTGCTTCAGCACTTGGCCGGGCCTTTAAATGCGGAGCAGGATAAACAGCTTCATATGGTTTATAACAGCGCCAAACATCTGCTGGATCTCATCAATGATGTTCTGGACATTTCCAAAATTGAAGCCCAGCAACTCAACGTGGTCCATGAAACGTTCAATCTGCGCGATTGTGTGGAAAAAGTTGTAAAAAGTTCACAACCCCTGGCCGACAAGAAAGGGATTGAGCTTTCCGCGGCCATGGCGCCCGAGATTCGCTTGATCAAGAGCGACCGGCGCCGGGTGGAGCAGATTCTGTTGAACTTAATCAGCAACGCCGTCAAGTTTACCGAGCAGGGTTTTGTCCGGTTAAATTGCGTTGGCCATGAAAATAAAATCATCATCGCTGTTCAGGATTCGGGGATTGGCATCAAGGCGGAAGATATGGACATTCTTTTCAACGCCTTTCGGCAGATCGAATCCGGCATTACCCGGAAATATGACGGCACGGGATTGGGCCTGGCCATCAGCAGGAAACTGGCGAATTTGCTGGGCGGTGAAATCACGGTGGAAAGCGTTTGGGGCCAGGGCAGCACCTTTAGTCTGATATTACCTAACGAAGGAGAAAAGGTATGAAGGGGAATATTCTTGTTATTGAAGATAATGAACAAAACCTTTACCTGGTCAGGTTCATTCTGGAAAAGAGCGGCTATCAGGTTCATGCCGCCATGGACGGTCAGGCAGGGATTGATATGGCCAATGAATTAAAGCCGGATTTGATCCTGTTGGATATTCAGCTTCCGGTGATGGATGGTTACGCCGTTGCCCAAAATCTGCGCGCCAATCCGCAACTTTCGAGTACGCCCATTGTTGCCGTAACGTCCCATGCCATGGTGGGCGACCGCGATAAAGCCATGCAGGTAGGGTGTAATGGTTATATTGAGAAACCGATTAATCCCGACACTTTTATGGCGGAAGTTGAGCTTCATCTGATAAAACAGTCATAAGGCAGGGCGTTAAAATATGAAAAAAATACTGGTTGTCGATGATATTGCTGAAAATCGTTATGTTCTGGGAAAGATGCTGGAGGCGCATCACCTGAATGTCATATCCGTGGAAAATGGTAAGGCGGCACTGGATGCGGCTTATGCTGATCCGCCGGATCTGGTGATCAGTGATATTCTCATGCCGGTTATGGATGGATATGCATTATGCAATATCTGGAAAGCCGATGAGCGTTTAAAGCATATTCCTTTTATCTTTTATACGGCAACTTACACAGGCCCCAAAGATGAAGCGTTTGCGTTAAAACTCGGCGCGGACCGCTTCATTATTAAACCTCAGGAACCAAAGGTCTTTGTTGAGTTGCTGAAAGAATTTATCACGGAAGAGTTTACTCACCCATCTGAAAAAAAGCAGCCCTTAGGTTCGGAGATGGAATATTTCAGACAGTACAATGAAATTCTCTTTAATAAGCTGGAGAAAAAAGTGGTTGAACTGGAACAGGTCAATCAGCGCTTAAATCAGGAAATCGATCAGCGCAAGCGCGTTGAAGAGAAATTGCTCAGCCTCACGCAGGCCGTTGAAGAAAGTCCAGTGGCCATTATTTTAACCGATCTCAACGGGGTCATCGAATACGTCAACCCGAAGTTTTTGCAGGTCAGCGGATACGCCAATCAGGAAATGATGGGTGAAAATGTGAGCTTCCTGAAGACGCCGGAAACCAACGCTGATGTTTATAAGGAGATGTGGGAAACCATCAAGTCAGACAATGTCTGGCGGGGTGAAATATGCAACAGAAGAAAAGACGGCAAATTGTTCTGGGTGTACCTGACGATGTCGCCGCTTAAAAACGCCGCCGGCGTTATGACCAAGTTTATGGCAATCATGGAGGATACAACAGAACGGAGACAACTTGAAGCGCAGTTAAGACAATCTCAAAAGCTGGAAAGCATCGGCCAGCTGGCGGGAGGTGTGGCGCATGATTTTAATAACATCCTGACGGCTATTATCGGCTACGCGTATTTAGCTTATCTGAATATGCAGAAGGATGATCCACTCAAAGAACACCTTAAGCATATTCTGGATTATTCCGAAAAAGCCGCAACCATTACCAAAAGTCTGCTGGCATTCAGCCGGCAGCAGACAACGCACCCGGCTCATTTCAATCTGAATGATCTGGTCTCTAATTTTCAAAAATTACTGAGGCACTTATTGAGGGAAAATATTGAAATACAGACGAAGTGCACAGACAAGAATTTATCGGTTTTGGTTGACCAGGTGCAGATTGAACAGGTTATTATGAATCTGGCTACCAACGCGCGGGATGCCATGCCTCAGGGAGGCAGCTTCATTATTTCAACCCATTTGTTTGAACTCAATGACGAATTCATTAAAACCCATGGTTACGGAAAAGCCGGTTCCTATGCGGAAATGATGGTGGCGGATACGGGAATCGGGATGGATCAGGAAACTCGGGAAAAGATATTTGATCCTTTTTTCACAACAAAAGAACAGGGCAAGGGCACCGGTCTGGGGATGGCGATTGTTTACGGCATTATCAAGAAACACAACGGCTTTATTACCGTGGACAGCGAGTTGGGCAAGGGCGCCTCATACAGAATTCTTTTGCCGATCGTTCGCGCCGTTGAATCGAGTGAAAAGAAAAATACCGAAAAAATGGCGGCTTCCAGAGGAACGGAAACCATTCTGATTGCTGAAGATGAAGCGGGCATTCGGGATCTGATCACCACCATACTAACAGACTATGGCTATGAGGTTATTGGCGCCGAGGATGGCAAGGAGGCCATCCAACGCTTCCGTGAAAACAAAGAAAAAGTGGCGCTGGTCATGCTGGACGGCATCATGCCGAAAAAGAGCGGCAAAGAGGCCTGCCTTGAAATTAAGGCTCTCAATCCGGCGGTAAAGGTGATTTTCATGAGCGGATATTCGGAAAATATGATCGACCTTGAAGAAACAACATTTAAGGATGTACATTTTCTGCAAAAACCTGTTCTGCCTTCAGACATTCTTAAAAAAGTTCGTGAAGTGCTGGACCAAAAAGAGAACGGGTTATTGTGATTTGGTCGTCAGCGCCGAATGTTCAAAACCTGCGGCCGATAAAGGAAAAGATTCTTGCGCAGAAAGCTTTCCTGGCTGGCGATATCCTCGGAAGAATTGCAGACATAGGTAACGACAAGGTTCCTGCTGTTGGTGAACTGGCGATGTTCCTTGCCGGCGTAACAAAAAGACTGCGGATGGTAAAGGGGGCTTGCGGGATTCACTTCGGCGATGGCTTCGATCAGAGCCGCAGGGCTGCTCCAGGGGCCTTCAGGGCTTGGGGCGGTTTGATATAAAAGCTGATGCCCCCTGTTTTCCGGTGACAGGTAAACGGCCAGCCATTGCTCGTCCGAGGCATGATAGCGAATGCTCATTTCGGAAATGCCGACCGGAAAAATAATTTTCGCCTCACCCGGCTTCACTTTCTTTTGCCATCCGTGATCGGTCCAGTATTCCAGCCCGTCTGCAGGCTTGTCTAAATAATCGGTGGCAATCCGCGCCAAAATGTTGCCGGAGATGTTGATGGAATCCTTTGTCTGCCGGTAGAGGGGATAGAAATAGATGTAATTTTCATGCAGGACGGATGTGGTTGCCAGCGCTTCAATGCCCGGGGCGATGGCGTGAGTCCAATCCAGATAGTCCACCGGCCACAGATGGGGATTATCCGCCTGGAAATCTTTGATTCGCGCGATCTTGTGCCCGGCGACTTTGAAATTGAAGGGCGGTTGAGCGTCCGGCAGCACTTGAATAACAAGCAGGGGAATATACAGGACGCCATTCGCGATAAACGGGTCCTGGGGCCAGAGCCATTCGTTTTCGCCAAAGGATGAAAAGAATTTGCCGTTTTTCTTTTTCAGGTGGTACTGAATTTTAAAGGCGGCATTTTCGGAACAAGTGGAAACAGCCAGCGTTGTTCCCAGAAGGACCTCCATGCCGATACGGTCTTTCCGGTCCTTGTCTTCTGATACAAACGTATCGCCGAACAGCCAGAGGGTGCGCCGTTCATCCAGCGCGATGGAATAAGCGCCGTCCGCCCCATACCAGCCGTCCTGATAGGGGAAATCGGGCAAACACTGTGCTGGTTTTGGCGGGACGGAGTATTTTGTCGTACAGAGTGCTGAACAGGAGGCTAAAACAAAGCTCAGGCACAGCAGGATGAATGTTGATCTATGTTTTTTCATGATCATCCTGTTCCTCATTTCAACTTGAAGCCGACCCGGCTATCCTTCACCTTTTCTTTTTTCTCCGGCGCAAGAGACGGGGCTTTAACCAAAAATATCCGCGCCGGTTCGACTTTGCCTGTTTTCAGCAACTGCTCGCGGACGGATTGAGCGCGCCTGCTCGCCAGCTGCGAAAGATCACCGTCCGTGATGACAATGTTGTCATGGATCAGCTTTTCCATTTCCGGCGGCGGGATGGTTTTGGCGATGCCCAGCGCTGTGCGCGGTTTCGGGAGATCGGCCGCTTTATAGGCCAGGGTGAGATATTTTGCATATTCGGTTTCGGCAATCAAAATATCCGTAAGCGGCGCCGGCGCCTGCCCCTGATTGATCATTTCCCTGAGCTTTTGCGTTTTCACCAGACGGTTTAACCCGGATTTTTTCAGAGCTTCTTTATCCTGCGCGGGATCAACATAGGCTTCAATTTCCAGCTTTATGTTGGGCCGGTCATAGAGCGCTTTGGTCAGGGCGTCAATCTTCTTAAGTCCGGCCTCCGTGAGCAACGCGCTGCCATACTCAAATTCAACAAAGCTCATTTCCTCGCCGCCTCCGATCAGAGAGGACAAAAGCGAAAAGGGGGCCGTGACGGCCTTGGTAATCAGGTTCACCAGAATCTTCCAGACAATCGGCCAGATTTTAAATTCCGGATCGTCGAGGCTTCCGGTGAGCGGAATGTCCAGGTTGATCTGCCCCTTGCGGTCGGTTAACAGGGAGACCGCCAGGGTCACCGGCGCTTTGATGGCTTCGGGACTTTCTACTTTCTCTCCGAAGGTCAGCTGGTCAAAGAAAACTTTGTTGGTCGCGGTCAATTTTCTTTTATCAACCAGGTAGGCCACATCAAAGTTGAGTTTGCCTTTGGTGATCGGATAGCCCAGATACCTGACGGTATAAGGCGTCACCTGATTCATCTCAAGGTCTTTAAAACTGATTTTAATATCGGCAAAAAGGTCTTTTTTCAGCGGGTTAACCGCGCCCGCAATTTCGAGGGGAGAGCCGTAGCCGATGTTTCCCTTTAAATCCACCCTGGCGCGGGAGATTTCCTGTGAGGAAAGTCCCGTGACGCTGCCTTTGAGGTTGAGCATGGTCACCGCATAGTTCGGTTTGATGTTGCGGTCGGCAAAATCAACCGTACCGCCATGAAAACTGATTTTACCGATTTTAATATCCGGCGGCTTCTCCTCCGTTTTCGCTCTTTGGAGAGGCTGGGCAGACGGTTTTTCCGGATCGGTCTTCGGCTTGCCTGCTTCTGCTTTCGGCGCCCCGGTGATATCCTGGATGTTGGTGCTCCCCCCCGGGTTGATGACGATTTTGGCGAAGAAGTCTTTAAGCGAGATTTCTTTGATGTTCACAAAGAGTGGATTGTAGCCTGCCGCGAGCGACTGGAAATTCAGTTGCTTCCATTTCAGAAAATCATGCGCGTGAACCGTGTCGATGGTTGACAGGTTGTCCACGGAAAGATTGCCCTGGTACTTGATGCTGGGTTTGCTTTTTGCATCCGTCGTCAGAGAGAATTTTCCTGCTGTGGAGATGGAACCGCGCGTGACATCAATTTGAACGGACTCGGCAAAATAAGGCTGGAACGGACGGATGTCCAGATGCTTTCCCTTCAGGGCCAGATGGGCGGAAAGCGGATCGATGCAGACCGGTCCTGCCGCGGTGATGACGCTCTTTTTATCAATCATCAGAGCCAGATCAACATCGGCGATGTTGCCCTTCTTCAGAGAGAACTTGGAAACGCTCAGGCGCAGGGGGTTGATCTGAATTTTTACAGGCTTTGCCGGTTTTGCGTCAATGAAAGTGATGTCGGCTTTGTCAATCAGAAAATTGTCGACCAGTAAGCTCAGTTCCTTTTTCTTTCCGGTTTGATCATCGGGTTTAACCTGAGCGGCCTTTGGTCGGGCTTGCGCTTCTTTTTTATTCGATCCGATCAGATTGAGCAGGTTGATATTTCCCTCTTTATCCCTCCGGATGACCAGTTGAGGCGTGTCGAGCGCAATTTGCGCCAGATGAACTTTAGGAACAAGAGGCTCGACGTCGGCCAGGTTCACATTGAGAGCGGGAAGCCGCAGGATATTATTTCCCCGTAAATCATCCAGAATCACGTTTTTTAAGGCGGCCTGGCCTGTCAATTTCAATTCAGGCGATTTATCTTGATGCATGATGAAGTGCAGTTGAAGCTTCGTATCCAGACGCGTCCCGGTGAGTTTAAAATTCATCTTAATCGGCACATATTGCAAATAAAAGGGAACACTAATATCCTTCAGGTCAATATCAATGAGGCTTTCCCGCGACGTTAGAAAGGGCTGGGTTTTTCCGACGACGGCAAGGGCATGGCCATTGATGATGGCTGAAAATTTGGGTTCAACAAAATTTTTCATGTAGTAATCAATATTGGAAACAAAAGGGACCGAAATATTGAGTTCCCGCATGGTGTGATCGGTTTTGTTGGGCCTGTCGCGAAAATCAATGTTTCCGCCGGTGATCTGAATATTGTTGACTGAAAAAAGGAAAGGCTGGGCAGGCTCTTTTTTTTGGGTTTCCTCCTTCGGAATCAGGTCGGAAAAATTATAGGTCCCGTCTGTCTTTCGTGTGATGCCGATGTAAGGTTGATCAAGGCGTATTTCCTCCAGAATTAAAGCCCGTCTGAAGATCGACGTCAGGACATCAACGTTCACGTGCAGCTCATGAAAGGCGACAAACGGCGTTTTCTCTCCGGGATCGGCCATTTTAAAGCCCCTGATCGTTGCGGAAAGATCAAAAGGGTTGATCTTCATCTGCTCGACCGTTGTTTCCCGGTGCAAAGTTTCGGAAATTTTTTTGGTCAGCACCGGTTGGAGAACGGCGGGGAGAATAAAAAATCCGGCGATACCGATAAAAACCACCAAAGCGATCAGGACGATAAGAAATTTTTTGAATAAATTCATGACGGTCACATCCTTTTTGATGAGATGGTTCTGCGACAGATCAGCAAAGCGGGATTCATCCCTTTGACGCTTCCGCGAAAAAGACACGCGCGTCCACAATGCTTACCCCTTGCCCCTCCGGGTGAACAATAACCGGATTGAGATCAATTTCCGTGATATCGGGACAGGCGTCAAGCAGCGCGGACACCCGGCAAACCACGTCCATCAGCGCCTGACAGTCGGCGGGGCCTTTGCCTCTGGCGCCCGCAAGCAGCGGATACGCTTTCAGCTCCCGGAGCATTGCCGCCGCTTCATTTTGAGTCACCGGCGCCAGACGGATGGATCTGTCTTTGAAAATCTCAACAAAAATGCCTCCCAGTCCAACGACAATAACCGGCCCGAACGCGGGATCGCGCCGTCCCCCGACAAAGCATTCAATTCCCGCGGGCGCCATTTCCTGAATCAGGTACCCGTCGATGACCGGCGGTTGTTTCAGATTCCGCATTTTGTCTTTCATCCCGGTCAGGGTTTCAGACAGTTGCTTTTTGTTGCGGATGTTCACGCAAACGCCGCCTACGTCGGATTTATGCGAGGCGTCTCGTGAGATAAGTTTGACGGCCAGCGGATAATGCAGGGGGATTTTTCCCGGGGCAATTTCATTTTTCAGGAGCATGTCGCGCACGGGCTGCAAACCTGCCGCGGCGGCAATCGTCAGGGCTTCATCCGTCAGGGGGATGCGCTGCTGGCCCAGGCAGCGTTGGCGGATTCTCTTCACGGTTTCCAGATCCAGTGCGTAATCTTCCAGCTTGCCTCGGTTATCGCGAGCGGTTTTTTGTTCATAATACGTTCGGGACACATAGAGCGCCGTGGCGCCTTCCAGCGGCGACGTGAAAACGGGGAAGGGCTGACTCTGCTGCACTTTAAGAATTTCTTCGCGGTCGGAAATCATCGTCAGGCAAACCGGTTTTTGGTATTTGGCCACCAGCGTCTCCACGCCGGCCAGGAATGACCGCGACATTTCTCCTTCAAAATCTGAAGAATAAAGATGGTTGAACAAGACGCCGTCGTAAGTGTCGAGCTTGAGGGCTTCTTCCAGAATATCCGTGAAGATGATGTAGTCGAAGATTTCACCCAGGTCCAGCGGGTTCTGATGCGCGATGACGCGCGTGTTATAAATGGTTTTAAGCTTTTCAATAAAAGCCGGCGGAAAGGGGACCATTTCAAAACCGTATTTCGCGCAGGCGTCGGCGGACAGCACCGCGTGGCCGCCGGAGCGGGACAATACCGCCACGCGGCTGCCTTTCATGGGCGGCATACGGACGACACGGATCGCGTTGATGAGTTCCAGTTCATCATCCACGCGGATCGCCGCGGCTTGGATGAGCGCGCCGTCCACCAAGGAATCGTCGTTGGAAAGCGCCGTGGTGTGTGACTGCGCGATCTTGGCGCTCACTTCGGAGCGGTTTGATTTTTGAATGATGATCGGTTTATCGCAGGCGCGGGCCAGATCAAAAAAAGCCCGGCCTCTTTTGAAACCTTCCAGATACAGGGCGATGACGTCCATCTGGGGATCTTTGATAAAATAATCCAGAAAGTCGACTTCATCGAGCTGAAGTTTGTTGCCGGTGGCCGCAAACTTGCCGGGCTTGATGCCGTAACCTCCCATCCCGCGCATATAGGAGCCGCCTACGCCGCCGCTTTGCGCAATGAGCGCCAGCCTGCCGCCCACGGGAAGATCATTAAAGAAGGCAAACGGCATCATCATTTTCCAGTCAAAATTGACGGTTCCCACGCAGTTGGGCCCGATGACCTTCATATGGTATTGGTTGGCAACCGCCAGAACGTCATCTTCCAGGGTATGATCGCCGTGTGAATATTCGCTGAAGCCGCCGGATTCGATGACGATATGCGTAATGCCTTTTTCACCGCACTCCCTCATCAGGCCGGGCACGACTCTGGCAGGCGTGAGAAAGATGGCCACGTCCGGCGTTTCGGGCAGATCGGCAACCCTGGTGTAAATATGGACGCCGCCTACGTCGCCTTCCTGAGAGCCGACGCCGTATAGATTTCCCTCATAGCCGACTTGTTTGTTGTTGAGTAAGACGATTTGTCCCAGATTCATCTTGGTGGCGGATGCGCCGAAGACAACGATACTGCGGGGGGTGAAGAATTTTTCCATGACTATGCTGCTCCTTTCGACCGGCAACCCTGATTTCATATTGCATTTAATGAGCCTGCATGAGCGTCTGTTTACCGCCTTTCTTCTTACCGTCAGTGCGAGACCTTTGCATCACTATATAAAACTACCAATTTTGTCATTCCCGCGCATAACCTGAAGGTCACGAGTGCGGGAATCCAGTGTTTTTAATAGTTTTCTAGATTCCCGCTTTCGCGGGAATGACAGAGAAAGGCATTTTTCAAAGGCCTAAGTTCACAATGCCATAAAGAACCGCAGGAAAACGAGCATTAATTCCGGTTACCGGACGCTGATTTTTATAAGACAAGCGCGCAGGTGTGTCAAGGTGTAATCAGACGATGAAATATTCATAAAGATTTTAAGTATTTTAATGATGATGCCCCGCTAAAGTCCTGGCGCCTGTCTGGATGAAATGGCCGGAACGGTCATCGTGATGATTTCACCTGCCTATCCCAATAACGGGTTTCATCTATCGATTTTCCTTTTATGAATGAGGTGCGTCGCTATCCATCAACCATGGATCCCCCGGCATAACTATTTTTTCAGGTTGCGGAAATTGGGTTTTCGCTTTTCCATGAAGGCCATCATCGCTTCGATGCTGGCCGGACCGCCGGCCAGTCTGTCCATGGCCTCCTTTTCCACCTTCAGGGCAGCTTCAATACCCGCCTGATGCGCGGCTTTGAGGCACCTTTTGGTTTCCACAAGCGAGACCAAAGGCAGTTGCGCGATCTCGGAGGCTTTGGCCATCGCGTTTGGCAAAAGCTCATCATCTTTGAATCTGCGGGAAGCGATGCCTGTTTCCAGAGCCTTGTCGGCGTCAATCCATTCCGTGGTAAACAGGAGCTCGGCTGCGCGCTTTGGCCCGATGAGCATCTGCAGCATATAACTGCTGGCGAATTCCGGCGCCATGCCCAGGCTGTTGAAAGGAAGACGCATGCGCAGACTCTCGCCGACATAGAGCACGTCGGCATGGAACAGAATAGTCGCACCGCCGCCTACGGCAACTCCTTTAGCGGCTGCGATCAGCGGTTTATTAAAGTCCACGACGGCTCGTTCCGTAATTCGATAACTATGCGCCGCGCCGGAAACGCCGTAATCCTTCAGGTCCTGGCCCGCCGAGAAATCATTGCCCGCGCCCGTGATTACAACCACCGTAACGTCATCATCTGCTCGGGCTGCAGTAAGCTCCGCGGCAAAAGCCGTCCACAGTTCCATGTTGAACGAGTTCTTCGAGTTGGGGCGGTTTAATGTCAATAACAGGACACCGTCTTTTAATTCCTTTAAAACCGTGTTGCTCATCTTGCACCTCTTTTGTTTTATTTTTTTAGAAGCTTCTAATTCTTTATCTGGCATCATTGGACGGTTTGGGCAAATCCCTGTCTTGACGCGGTGGGATTATAGGAAGATCGATTTCCTGTGTCAATGTATTTGTGGAATTATTTGAGCGGCGAGGCAAAGGATAAAATTGCCGCCATGAACGGGCGGTAATTTACTTAAAATCTCTTTCTGATTACTTCTTCAAAATACGCATTGGTTATCCCATCCAGCAGTTGAACCGACCGAATTTTCACGATCATAATTTCCGTATCGGGATCATTAAAAATGATTTTCAACCCGGCGTGTTTCTCGAACAATCGCGCCCGCGCCGCCGCGATTTTCTTTTCATCAAGGTTTCTTTGAAGCGTTCCCGATATTGTCAGGGCTTTCGTTTGCGCCACGGGATCCGCCCCGGCGTCCTGCCGCGAATCCACCAGAAGGCTGACGGAAGGATCATACTCTGCAATTCGTTAACAGTTGTGGTATAATCGGGTGCAAATCGGAGGTCATTGCCGCATGCGGGTCCTTTTAATCGCCGCGAATACGGAAAAAATCAATATTGTACCCCTGCCGCTGGGATTGCATTACGTGGCCGCGGCAACTCAGGACAGCGGCCATGATGTTTTGATGCTGGATTTAATGACCCACGATGATTTCCGGCTGACGATTTCTGAAACGATTAAATCTTTCCGTCCCGACGTGATCGGCATCTCCATCAGAAATATCGATGATCAGGTCATGCATGGCGCCAGGTTTCTGCTGGACGACGTTAAGAGCGTTATTCAGGCTTGCCGAAGCGAATCAACCGCCCCCATCGTTCTGGGCGGCGCGGGTTACAGCATTTTCCCCCAGGCAGTCCTGGCCTATCTGGACGCGGACATGGGCATCCAGGGAGAAGGGGAAGCCGTTTTTCCCCAATTGCTGGAGCGGCTGGAGCGGCATGCTGATCCGGCGGGATTGCCCGGTCTGTATTTAAAAGACCGGGGATTGCAGGGCGAGCGGTCTTTTATCCGGGGGCTTGGTGAATTGCCCGCTTCCGGCGTCCATCGCTTTTTGTCCGCCTACGACCGTGATTTGTGGATGCCTTTTCAGACCCGGCGCGGCTGCCCCATGAATTGCAGCTACTGTTCAACGGCCGCGATCGAGGGGCGCACCATCAGAAAACGATCTCCCGCGGCGGTCGTAGAAGAGCTGAAAAACTGTGTGACGGCGGGATTCCGCCAGTTTTATTTCGTTGATAATACCTTCAATCTGCCTCAATCCTATGCCAAAGAGATTTGCCGCCTGATCATTGATGAGGGCATCCCTATCGATTGGCGGTGCATTTTTTACCCTGGACATACGGATGAAGACCTGATCAAGCTGATGGCGGAAGCGGGCTGCCGGGAAGTCAGCCTGGGGTTTGAAAGCGGTTGTGAGCGGATACTCGCGAACATGAATAAGCGTTTCACCCCGGAGGAGGTTCGAAAAACATCCCTGATGCTGGCCAGACAAGGCATACGGCAGATGGGGTTTTTGATGCTGGGTGGTCCCGGCGAAACCAGGGAGTCGGTTTGCGAGAGCCTTGCCTTTGCCGATTCGCTCCCTCTGGACACCATGAAGGTATCGCAGGGGATTCGCATTTATCCTTACACAGCGCTCGCGAAAATTGCAGTCGATGAAGGCCGGATCAGGCCCGATGATCAACTCCTCGCGCCGACTTTCTATATGGTGCGGGAGATTGAGGATTGGCTTGCCCAGACCGTGAAAGTCCGGATGGCCGAAAGGCCCAATTGGATGGGGTAATGGGTGATGAAAAGGGGGAGTTATGTCTGATTCCATCATGCATGCGTTGGGGCGCACAGTGCTGATCGGCAGCGGCGCCATTGGAACCAGCCTGCGCCTCGCAGGCGGAAAAAATGATGAGCCCGTCGAGCTGCAAAACCTTCGGCAGCCTTCGGCCGTCCGGAATCTGCATATCGCCTACCGCGAGGCAGGATCACGGATTCTGGTCACCAATACCTTTGCGGCCAATAAAATTGTTTTTGGTGATAGCGGCATCGCGGACCTGTGTGATGAGACAAACCGCATGGCCGTATCCCTGGCCCGGGAAGCCGGAGGTTCACAATGCCTGATCTGGGCATCCATAGGCCCTCTTGGGTTGGGATTGCGGCTGGAGGACTATTCGGACGACGCCCTGCTGGACATCTATCGCAGCCAGTGCCGTGAACTGGTCGGGGCAGACGCGCTGCTGCTGGAAACATTTGTGGAACTGCGGGAAGCGCGTGTCGCCCTCAAGGCAGCCACTGAGACCGGCCTGCCGGCTATTTTCCAGATTGGGAATATTGGCGGCGGCACCCGGCGCTGGGACCGTGTGGATCAGCTTCTGAATGAAGCGCACCAAAGCGGCGTCATTGCCGTGGGGGCAAATTGTTCTCACCCCGATGACATCATGCGCGTGGTGTCCTACCTTGTTGCCCACACAAACCTGCCGGTGACCGTTGCGCCAAATGCCGGCCATCCCCGCATTGAGCGGGGTGTCGTCAAATATGAATTCACACCGGATGATTTCGCTTTGGTGGCCGAAAAACTCGCTTTGGCGGGCGCCGCCGTGATTGGCGGATGCTGTGGCACGACACCCGACCACATTTGCAAAGCTGCCGCCATTGCAGGACAAAGGCAGGTGTCGCCGCGTCCAAACATTCAGGCAACGGCCAGGCGTGCTGAATTTTTGCCCTCACGGCCTGAACCCGGCGATAATGTCATCCGGGCGATGATGAAGTCGTCACGCTTTATCATCAGCGTGGAAATCCGCGCCGATCGTCATCAATCCCTGGACGATATCGTAAAGGGTGCGGCAAAAGTTGCGGCAGCCGGCGCCGATATGTTCGACGTACCGGATAATGCCGGTGCAACCGTCGGGCGGGATGCAATGGTGACCGCCGCGCGCCTGCAGAACACCTTGCAGATTCCTTCCATCTGTCATTTCAGCGTTACCCAGTCCAACCTGATGCGATTGCACTCAACGCTTCTTGGGTGTTGGGATTCAGGGCTGCGGGGGCTTCTGGCCATTACCGGCGATGCGCCGTCCATGGGGCATCTGGGAAATCTGGCCCATCGCATTGTCGATATGCGCAGCTCGGTAGAATTGCTGCGCTTGATCCGCGGGCTGCGTGAAGGAAGGATCATCAACGGCGAGGGGCTGGCCGATGCTCCCGATTTTTGCGCAGGCTGTGCCATCGGGCGGCCTATCCCGGCGCAGACGAACTGGCTTGCAAAAAAGATTGATGCCGGAGCGGAGTTCGTTTACTCCCAGCCGGTTTTTACTTTCGATGATTACAGGAAGCTGCGCGACGCTATTGTAGAATTGCCGATTCGGTTTTTCCCCGGCATCATGCCACTGATCAGCCACCGCAATGCCGGGTTTTTGGCCGGCGGCCGTATTCCGGGAATTGTCGTTCCGGAAGATATCGTGGCCGGTTTTGCCCGATATGAGTCGCCGGAAGACCAACGCCGCCACGGTCTTGATCAGGCGGCCAGGCTAGCCGCCGATATCGCGGAAGATGCCTCCGGATTGTATCTGATCATGCCTTTTGGCAAGCGCTGCTACGAAGACGCCTCCCGGATTGTCCGGTGCGTCAGGCAGCAGCGGGCAGGGTGATGAGAAACAACGACCTGTTTTATCCCTAACCTATGTAAATTTATGAACAACGTCTGTTCTTGACAATCTGTCAGACCGGCTCAGAGAACGGTTGACCGATCAGATGAAACCGACCTTTTGGGGAGCATTTGCATATACTTTATCTTGATGCTGGCTTCTTCATATTGAAATCCCATGATATCTCTCATGGAAAGAATGCCGACAACCCTTTTGCCGTCAGCTACCGGAAGATGTCTTATCTTTTCCTTCTTCATGGTTTTGATGGCGTAATCCAAATCATCGTCCAGCCCTGCAATGGCAACTTTTTCGGTCATGATATCCTTAATGACTTTGTTTTCAAAATTGCCTTCGTGCGTAAAGCACTTTCTGATGATATCCCTTTCCGTCACAATTCCCATCAATTCACCCGCTTCATTGCAGACGGGAAGCGCGCCTTTATTGCGCTCTGACATTTTCTTGATGGACGCTGAGACCAATTCTTCCGGTGTGACCGTGATTAATGCGTGAGGTTTGAATCCCGAGACCTTCAACATATCCTTTATGTTCATAATATCTCCTTCCCGTTGTCTTGTGTCTTGTAGTGTTTGAATTTTTTATCATCTTCCTGTTTATAAGGCAATCATAATTTTAGCATCATGGAACAACATCATGGAACAAAATAATACTTGACGGCAAAGAGTGGGCCAAGCATAATCACCCCGTAGTTTTGGGTTTCTTTTTGGGGGATGATTTAAGCGGTGTGTAAAACAGGTTTACCGGAGGAGGTTCTTATGTCGTTTGCGGATAGAAACAACCCTTATGATTTCAATGAATTCCTGGCCTGGCGTCAGGGCGTCGATTACTATGCCGATGATCCGTTCATTCAAAAAGTGGTGCGTCACTTTACCGGCGAACATTGGAAAGAAATAGACGCCCAGGCGCGCGCGGTTTCTCAAAAAGCCTCTTTCCGCTGGCGGGACATGGCCGACCGGATTGCCCGTCCCGAGCTTCGTCCCTTCATGCTGCACTATGACGGCCACCACAATCGCATTGACCGGATCTGCCGCCCGCTGGATACGGAAATCATGGAGCGGGAAATTTTTTCAGAAGCACTCTTCGCGGATAAGACGTCGCCCTGGGTAAAACTCCTCAAGATGTTTGTGATCTATCAGAACGGCGAGGCCTGTGTAGCCTGTCCCGTCACCTGCACGGAAGGCCTGGTGATGCTGCTCGAAAAATATGCCGATACACCGGAGACAAGGCAGATTCTCCGGCACTGCAAGGAAGGCATTGACGGCGTGTATGCCATCGGCGCGCAGTATCTGTCCGAGATTCAGGGGGGATCGGATGTGCCGTCCAATGTTCTGGAGGCGGTCAATGAAAACGGCGTCTGGAAACTTTACGGCACTAAATTTTTCTGTTCCGCTACGCATGCTGAGTACGCTGTTGTAACCGCAAAACCCGTGGGATCGGAGAAGGTGGCCCTGTTTGTCGTGCCGTCCTGGCTTTCGGGCAATAAAGAAAAAGAGATCCGCAACGGTTACACCATCGACCGGATCAAGTGGAAGCTGGGCACCAGCGAACTGACCACGGGCGAACTCACCTTCAACGGCGCGGTTGCCTATCCGGTGGGGCCTCTGGACAAAGGCGTCGCCAATGTGGTCGGCATCGTGCTGACCTATTCCCGCCTGACGGTGGGACTTTCCGCCGCCGCGTTCATGACGCGGGCCGTGCGGGAAGCCGAAAAATATGCGTCTTTCCGGACAGCCTTCG
This sequence comes from Syntrophaceae bacterium UBA4059, assembly GCA_002382045.1. GTDB lineage: Bacteria > Desulfobacterota > Syntrophia > Syntrophales > Smithellaceae > UBA8904. The sequence continues at coordinate 3,656 of DFZJ01000165.1, read as the reverse complement.
ACTTGCCGATCGGCCAGTTTCCCCTGGTGGCCGTCCAGTTGTCCAGGATCAAACAGGCAACCCGAAGGACGATCGCCGGCGCCTTCAAACTGTACCGCGACTTTCTGGGGCTGGAAGGCGGTCTGAAAGGCAGTAAGGACGTGGATGAGCCGCCGGCGGCGCGCCGGAATCGCTTCAACATCCGGGAGCTGATTATGCTGCAAAAGATTGCCGCCTCCTGGGATTGCACCGACGTGATCCGGGAAGCCATGTCGATTTTCGGCGGTCACGGCGTGATGGAGGATTTCTCCTCACTGCCGCGCCTGTACCGCGATTCGGCCATCAACGAACTGTGGGAAGGCCCCCGCAATGTGCTGCTCACCCAGATCCATCGCGACCTGCAGCAGGCGGCTGAGTGGTATGAGCCCGCGGAATTTGTCGCCAATGTTCTTCAGGGGATGGATCAAACGCGGATTGATGAGCTTGCGGCGGAAATCAAAGCCATTGTCGCGCATCCGCATCTGTTTCAAATGGACGATGCGACCCTTGGCATTTGCAGGCGCTGGGATGCCTTCTGCCACAAATTCTTCCACGCTTATCAGTATCTGGCTTTAAAAGAAGTGGACCCTTCAGAATCATTGCAGCCTGTTTTCTGAACAACCGGATATCTCATGCCCATGGACAAAAAAACCACTCATAATAACCTGGCGGAATTATCCTGTTGCTATTTTCGATGAAGCAGACCAGAAAAGAATGGGACGATTATTTATTGAGGCCGTTCAGGGATCAAGCGGCAATAATGTTGAATGTCGGGTTGTTTGTAAGGATGGCCGGAAGAAATGGATCACCGTATCCTGGCAGCCCATCTGTGATGAAGATGGCTGTCGTCTCGGACATCGAGCGAGTATCCATGACATTACAGAACGCAAGCTGATGGAAGATCAGTTGTACAACACCAATGAACGCCTGGAGGCCATGCTCAGCGCATTACCTGATCTGATGTTCAGGATTGATCAAGATGGCTGTATCCATGAATGTCACTTTTCCAGCATCGATCGGTTATATGTTCCTCCCTCAGCATTTATGGGAAAAAAAATTGCAGACGTGATTCCGGAAGAAACGACAAGAATCATCATGACCGCTCTGGGCGAAGCCGCCACACGCGGAAGTCACCACGGCGCCACGTACTCTCTTACCGTGCCGAAGGGGTTGTCCTGGTATGAGCTGTCGATAGCGATGATGGGGGAGAAGAAACAATCTGATAATCAGTTCATTGTGCTGATCCGCGACATCACGGATCGCAAGCAGTTGGAGGAAGATTTAAAGAAGGCTTATGACGAGTTGGAGGCACGCGTTTTGGAGCGTACAGCGGAGTTGGCCGACCTGGTGCGGGAAGGAAAATCCGCCAAAGAAATTGCTTCACTGCTAAATTGTTCTGTACGATCTATTGAATTTTACAAAGATAATATTCGCCGGAAACTTGGACTTACCCATCAGAAAACCAATTTGAGAACCCATCTCCTGTCTCTGAACAAAAATTCTTGACGATAGATACGGTAATTAGCCAGTATTAATACCGTAATAACTTGATATTGACCTGCAAACGATCTTCAATTACTTTGAAAGACAATTTTTTAAAAACTAAGGAGGAATACAATGGATCAGACAAAAATCGCCCGACAGATGATAGAATTCAACAAAACTACCTTTGATAACGCTTTCAGCGCCATGGTTTCACTGCAGGATCAAACCGAGAAGCTGGTTTCAGGTTTCCTGGAAAAAACACCGTGGTTTCCAGAGGAAGGAAAAAAGGCGTTTAATGATTGGGTTAACACCTGCAAAAAAGGGCGTGATGATTTTAAAGCAGCCACTGATAATGGCTATAAAAAAGTAACGGAATATTTTGGTGTTAATGCAGCGAAAGAAGCAGCGCCAAGTGCCGGGAAGAAATAATCCATAACGATCTAAAATTTTATTCAGGAGATTGATATGAATACCCTGCACATCGCTCAGCAAATGATCGGTTTCAATAAGTCCGCTTATGATCATAATATTAGAGCCATGAGCGGGTTGCATGAACAGACGGAAAGGGTTATCAATAAATTCTGGCAAAAAGCACCGATGTTTCCAGAAGAAGGTAAGAAGGTTATTTCCGACTGGATGACGGCGTATAAAAAAGGATGCGAAGATTTAAAAAATTCCATGGATGATAACTTTAAAAATGTAGAAGATTTTTTTAAAGATGCAAAATAACGCAATAGAAATGTTGCTTCAGCTTCACACTGGAAGTCAGGGTGCATTGCAGGAAAGAAATGCCTCGTAAAATTGAGGATAAGGCAAAAAGGGAATCACAAGATAGGAACTTTTAACCCCTTCCCATAAGCAAAATAACTCCGATGAATTTGGGGGACACAATCCTCATCCCTTCCGTCCTTTTGTCTTTCTTGTTGGAACGGCGTTCCAGGGGTCGTCAGGCCAGGGATGCTTCGGATAGCGGCCCTTCAACTCTTTTTTAACTTGCGGGTAGCCGGTGTTCCAGAATTGGCTCAGATCGCGGGTGATCTGAACGGGCCTGCGGGCTGGCGAAAGAAGATGGAGAAGCAATTTAATCCTTCCGCCAGCTATGGCCGGTGTGTCAGCCAGACCGAACATTTCCTGGAGTTTGACGGCCAGAACGGGGATTTCGCCTGCAACATAATCAATCGGAATGTTGGAGCCACTGGGTACGGCGATGGTTACGGGTGCGCGATCATTAAGAAGACGCCGCTGGTCCCACGTGAGTCTCTCTGTCAGTGCAGCCCCGATGTTCAGGGCGGCAAGCTGCTGGGCGTTGCGGATGCCGGAAAGCCAGGGCAAAAGCCAGTCTTGGGGCGTTGCAAGAAGTGTTTCAGCGGAGAGGTCCGGCCAGTTTTCTTCGGGATAGATTTCCCTTATCAGGCGCACACGGGCCTGAAATTGCAAGGCCTCCCGGCTGAAAGTGATCTTGACTGTCTTTGACCGGATGGCTTCACAAAGGGCCGATACAACTTCCTCCTCCGGCGGATTTACCGTCTGGACCGAAAGCGTGATCGCCCCCAGACGTTCTTCAAGGGCGGCGATAATCCGGCCTTCCTGTTTGTCCCAAACGACTTGCCTTTGGTTTTCGATCTCACCACCCAATTCCTCCCGGATGAGTTCCTCGGTCAGCGGTTCGGCCATGTGAACCGTTCCTTCCGCCTTTTCGCCCTTATCGATCACGGGAGCAACCATATAGGGACTTCCGCTTTGGTTAATCTTCGCGGACAGCCGGACTCCTCTTCCCTGACGCAAAACGTAACGGTCGCCGTCGTCTTCGCGTCGTTTGGCGATGCGGTCGGGAAAGGCGGAAAGCAGCAGACGGGGAATCATGCTGCTGTTTTCTTTCCCGGATGCGTCGTGTGTTTTGCCCATCAGGCGCCGGAGTTGCTGCGATGTTTGGTCTACGGCACGCAAGGCCAAAATGTCGGCCTCCCCGGTCAGGTTCTTTTTCTGCCGCCATTGCTGCAGAAGTCCGAGGCGATCGCTGAGATCTGTCCCGCCGGTCAAATCATTGAAAGAAGACACGGAATGACGGATGATGTCCCGCTCGGACAGGAGGGCAGCCAGATCCGCTCCAAGTGACAGGCAGTGGTGCCCCGCCGCTTTTAAAAGCAGGCGGC
>DFZJ01000127.1 GCA_002382045.1 Syntrophaceae bacterium UBA4059 | reverse complement strand
GTCATGGAAAAATTTCACCGCGCCGGCATGACGCCTCAAAAAAAGGATGCGTTAATCAACACGATCCTGAAGGGAAAAACTTTCGTCTTCACCGGCTCGCTCGAAAGCATGGGCAGAAATGAAGCCAAGGCCCTCGTGGAATCATTGGGCGGTATCGTCCAATCTTCTGTAACCGGTAAAACATCGTATGTGGTTGCGGGGAGTGAACCGGGATCAAAACTGGACAAAGCCCGCGCTCAGGGTATTTCCGTCATCACTGAAGAAGAATTTCTGAGGCTCCTGGGTAGATAAATGTGTAGGGGCGAAAAATCTTCGCGTGACCTCGTGTGACCATCAGGTCATTAGGTCATCGCCCCTGCGGGGCAACAACATCATGAAGAGAATTCACGTTTATATCAGCGGCAGAGTCCAGGGTGTTTTCTTCCGGGCGGAAACTGAGCGAACGGCCAGAAACCTTAAACTGACCGGCTGGGTGCGCAATATGGAAGATGGCCGCGTGGAAGCGCTGTTTGAGGGAGAGGACACTCCGGTGGACAACATGTTGATCTGGTGCCACAAAGGTCCGCCCCATGCCCGCGTGGACCAGGTGATTCTTGAAGAACAACCCTTTGCGGGCGATCTTCGTGATTTTAAAATTATTTATCGATGATCTGGCGAACCAAAGAAAGCTCCGGGACGGCACCGTCCGATTCTTTTCAGGAACTGTGCCGTTTCTGCATTATTCCACACCCAGCTTTTCGATGCGGTACTTCAGGGAATCATTGGTAACCCCCAGCATCTCGGCAGCCTTTGTTTTAACCCCCTTTGTTTTTCGCAGTGCTTTTTCTATGATGCTTTTTTCAATTTTTTCCAGCTCGGCATTCAAATCAATGCCCGTATCGGGGATATTCAAATCAATATTTTTCTCCGCGGCATCGGCCTCGACCGACAATACCAGATTCTCCGGTAATATTATATTCGACGTTTCCATCGCCACGCCGCGCTCAATAATATTTTCCAGTTCACGAATGTTGCCGGGGAAAGCGTATCCCATCAGCAATTCCATCGCGTATGAGGAAATCATCCTCACTTCTTTGTTAAATTCGCGGGCATATTTCTCGATAAAATGTTTGGTCAAAAGGGGGATGTCATCTCTTCTTTGCCGAAGCGGCGGCATCTGAATGGGAATAACATTCAAACGAAAATAGAGATCTTCACGAAATTCGCCTTTTTTCACCTTTTCCTTCAGGTTCTGATTGGTGGCGGAGATAATGCGCACATCCACTTTAATATCATCTCCTCCTCCGATGCGGCGAAAAGTCTTTTCCTGCACGACTCTCAGGAGCTTAACCTGCAGCACCGGCGGTAGTTCGCCAATTTCATCCAGAAATACCGTGCCGCCTCCGGCCAATTCAAAAAGCCCCGCCCGATCCGCGTAAGCGCCGGTAAATGACCCTTTCATACACCCAAACAGTTCACTCTCCAGCAGGTTCTCGGGAATGCCTCCGCTATTAATGGTCATAAACGGCATCCTGGAACGGGAAGAATTGGCATGAATGGCACGGGCGACCAGTTCCTTGCCGGTGCCGCTTTCTCCCAGAATGAGGATATTTGCCGGCGTGTCAGCCACTTTTTGAATCGTCGTGAACACCCTGGCCATTTCCCTGCTGGTTCCGATCATGCCGCAAAAACATGTTTCAGGTGTTTCGTTCTTCGAAACTTGCTGATCACTGACCAGACCATTCTTTAACAAGGCCTGACGGACAATCTGCTTTAATTCTTCAATGCTGCCACCCTTTTCCACATAATCATAAGCGCCTTCTTTCATGGCATTGACGGCGGTTTCACCGGAAGCATAGGCGGTAATTAATATGACGACGGTTTCCGGACGATGATCCTTGATGGTTTTCAAAAATTCGATGCCGTCAATTTTGGGCATTTTCAAATCCGTAATGACGAGATCATACGCCGTTTTGCGACACAGATTGATTGCTCTCACCGGACTGTCGGCGGATGTGACGTCATATCCTTCCTTGGTCAGCATGATTTCCATAAATTCCCGCATGCCTTGATCGTCATCCAGAACCAGAATCTTCGCCATGGCGATACTCCTTTTTTATCGACACTCAACTTTATTCACAGGGCAGCCAAACCGTAACGGTCGTGCCCAGATTGATCTGACTTTCAATTTTTAACCTGCCGCCATAACCGTCAACAATACGGCTGACAATGGCCAAACCTAACCCTGTACCCTTTTCTTTATTAGTAAAGAAAGGTTCAAAAACATTTTTTAAATCTTTTTCTTCAATTCCGCACCCGTCATCCGTTACTTTAATGGCCGCGTAATCTTTTCCATCTTCCAGGTTTACGGTTTTAATTTCAAGCAATAAGTTTCCCGTTTCTTCCATGGCCTGCACGGCATTAAGAATCAGATTTTGCATAATCTGCCGGATTTGTTCTTTATTGGCAAAAGCTTTATTTTCGCCGGAAAATGTTTTGACTATTTTGACGCCTTCCGTCCATTCGTTGGACATTTTCAGATTTTCCATAACTTCCTCGGCAACGTCATCAACCCTGACCGGTTCTCTGACTTCCGGAACAGGACGGGCCAGTAGAAGAAAATCCCGCACGAAGTTATCCAGGCGGTCTTTCCCCCGCATGATGATCTGCATCAATCGTTTATCCGTCTCTTCCATATTTGCCGTCTGTCCCAGCAATTGGATGGAACCGGTGATGGAGGCCAGAGGATTTCTCATTTCGTGGGCAAGACCGGCGGCCATTTCACCGATCAAAGCCAGCCTTTTACTTTTTTCAAGATTTTCTTCCATACGCTTGATTTCCGTCAGATCCTGAAAAATTAAAATATGACCGATCTGCACATCGCGCCTGTCTTTCAGCGGAGAAATCGAGCAACCCAGATAAACCTGCGTCCCTTCCCTGCCGGTGATGGTTATTTCCCGTCTGACTTTGATCGCCTCTTCTTCATTCCTGTCAAATAAGGATGCAAAGACCGGAAAAA
>DFZJ01000197.1 GCA_002382045.1 Syntrophaceae bacterium UBA4059 | reverse complement strand
TATTCATCTGCGACATGTAAACATTGACATTTTTAAAACGAGCGTTATTCCCGTTTCGAATTCTTGTCAGCATATCGGCAATAGGATCCGTCATCCCCATGCTTTTTCTCCTTAAACTTAAATTACCAACTAGATTTTATAACACCGGGAAGCTCACCCTGTAAGGAAAGTTTCCTCAAACAGATTCGACACATTTCAAATTTTCTATAATATGCTCGGGGCCTGCCGCATATCTGACAGCGGTTATATTCCCTGACCGAAAATTTCGGTTTCCTGCCTGCTTTTGCTATTAACGACTTTTTTGCCACGCGAAATTCCTCCGGAGCTTCCTCATTTAATTCTTGAAGGGCACACCCATCAGCTTCAGCAGGACACGGGCTTCATCATCCGTCTTGGCCGAAGTCACGATGGTAATATTCATTCCCTTAATTTTTTCTATTTTATCATATTCAATTTCCGGGAAAATAATTTGTTCATGAAGGCCGATGGAATAATTTCCCCTGCCGTCAAATGCGCTTGGCGATATTCCCCGAAAATCCCGAACTTTCGGCAACGCCACGTTTACCAGGCGATCAAAAAATTCATACATCGTTTCTTTTCTTAAAGTCACCGCGCAACCAATCGGCATTCCCTGGCGGAGCTTGAATGTGGCGATGGATTTTTTCGCTTTCGTGATCACCGGCTTTTGACCCGTAATCATCGCCATTTCCTGCACGGCGCCATCAATAATTTTCACATTGGAAATGGCTTCGCCCAAACCCATGTTGACGACAATCTTCTCCATCTTGGGTACTTGCATGGGATTTTTGTAGTCAAATTCCTTGACCAGAGCCGGCACTACTGTTTTTAAATAAAATTCCTTTAATCTTGCCATTTTTTCTTAACCCACATCGATAACGTCATTGCACTTGCTGCAGATACGAATCTTCTTGCCGTCCTCAAGAATACGATTTCTGATCCTGGCCGCTTCTTTGCATTTGCCGCAAATGATGCTGACCTTGGAAACATCCATCGCCGCCTCTTTTTCCACGACACCGCCCTTGCTTTTTTGATCAGGTTTCTTGTGCTTCTTGATCACATTGATCTTTTCGACGACCACTTTGTTTTTCTCGGGTATAGCTTTCAGAATCTTACCGGTCTTTCCCTTGTCTTTGCCGGCAAGAACTTTAACCATATCTCCTTTTTTCAATCTGCCTAAACTCATTTTTCCCCTCTTCAAAACAGGCTTATAAAACCTCTGGAGCCAGAGATATAATCTTCATAAACTGCTTTGCTCTCAGTTCGCGTGCGACGGGTCCAAAAATTCTTGTCCCAATCGGTTCCATCTGATTGCTAATGAGAACAGCGGAGTTGTCATCAAATTTAAGATAAGAACCATCCGGCCGTCTCACTTCTTTCACGGTGCGGACGATGACCGCTTTCATCACATCACCTTTTTTAACTTTGGAATTCGGAATCGCCTCTTTTACCGCAACGACAATCACATCCCCCAGGCTGGCGTAACGCCGCTTTGATCCGCCAAGCACCTTAATACAAGCGACTCTCTTGGCGCCGGAATTGTCGGCAACATTTAGAATGGTCTGCATCTGAATCATAAAATAATCCCCACTATAACAAGCTACCCGACTTGGTCGGGGCCAAGTTTCTATTTCGCTTTTTCCAGAATTTCCAGCATTCGCCAGCGTTTGTCTTTACTCATCGGCCGCGCTTCAATAATTAATACGGTATCTCCCATCTTGCATTGATTCTGCTCATCATGGGCTTTGTATTTAACATGTCTGCGGACATACTTATGAAATACAGAGTGTTTGACCAATCTTTCGGCTTTTACCACAATCGTTTTGTCCATCTTATCACTGACGACAACACCTTTAATCGTTCGCTTGTTGCTCTTTTCAGCCATATTAACCTGCAGCCTCCTTTTCCTTCAGAACCGTTGCAATGCGGGCAATGTCCTTACGGAGGCGGCCCAAGCTGGCGGTTGATTCGAGTTGACCCGATGCATTCCGAATCTGCAACCGAAACAATTCTTCTGCTAATTCACTACTTTTATTTTGAAGCTCGTTAATACCGAGACCTCTGACTTCACTAATTTTCATCAGATATCTCCCTTGATAAAAACTTTGTCGAAATGGCCAGTTTATGGGATGCCAGACGAAACGCCTCTTTGGCCACTTCTTTGGTTACACCTTCCATCTCGTAAAGAACAGAACCGGGTTTGACGACCGCCACCCATCCTTCCGGCGCTCCCTTACCTTTACCCATTCGAGTTTCAGCAGGTTTTTTCGTAATGGATTTGTGCGGAAATACCCGAATCCAGATTTTACCGCCGCGTTTCACATAACGTGTCATGGCAACACGCGCCGCCTCAATCTGCCTCGCCGAAACCCATCCGCATTCAGCCGCCTGTAATCCGTAGTCGCCAAAGGCGATGGTGCCGCCTCTGGTCGCCTTTCCTCCCATGCGGCCTTTCTGCAACTTTCTATATTTTACCCGTTTTGGCATTAACATAATTTAAAACTCCCGTTATCCTTCACCGTCATTTCCATGATCGGGAAAAATCCCCGAATTCGGATCAAGACTGTTTTTCATTCTTTGTGGGCAATACTTCTCCGTGAAAAATTAGAACTTTAATACCGACTAAACCGTAAGCCGTATGGGCTTCAATGAAACCGTAATCGATATCGGCCCGGAGCGTATGCAGCGGCACGCGACCTTCACGGTACCATTCCGAGCGGGCAATTTCAGCGCCGCCCAGGCGTCCGGAACAGGATATTTTAATGCCTTTGGCTCCAAACTTCAGGGCATATCCAACGCATTTTTTCATCGCACGGCGAAAGGCAACACGTCTTTCCAGCTGCATGGCAACATTCTCAGCCACCAGCTGGGCATCGGTTTCAGGTTTCCGGATCTCTAAAATATTGATAATAATTTCTGCTTTCGAAAACTTTTCAATTTCCGCTTTAAGCTTTTCGATCTCAGATCCTTTTTTCCCGATAATGACACCCGGGCGCGCGGCATAAATATTCACCTTGGCTTTATTGGCCGCACGCTCAATTTCAATTCTGGAAATACCCGCGTGATAGAGCTTTTTCTTGAGGTATTTTCTGACTTTTAAGTCCTCAAGCAGCATTCCGCTATAATTCTTTTCGGCAAACCATACGGACTGCCACTTTTTAATGTAGCCTAATCGTAATCCTACCGGGTTAACCTTCTGACCCAATATCGTTCCTCCTCTTACTTTTCATCCACTACAACGGTGATGTGTGACATTCTTTTCTTGATTCCCGCCGCGCGGCCTTGCGCTCTGGCCCGCCATCTTTTCAGCGACGGTCCCTGGTCTACAAATATTTCTTTAACGTAAAGCGTGTTTTCGTCAATATTAGGATTCTGTGCGGCATTAGCGACAGCTGACTTCAACACCTTGGCAACAATACCCGCCGAGTACTTCCTGGTAAAAAGCAGGATATTGCGCGCTTCCTGAACTTTTTTGCCTCGAACCAGATCAACAACCAATCTGACTTTTTGCGGTGACATCCGAATATATTTTGCAACTGCTTTTGCTTCCATATCTCTTCCACTCCAAACCTGACCGATTTCGCGTCAATTGTTACTTTTTAACCTTTGTTTTCCGATCACCGGAATGGGAATAAAAAGTTCTGGTCGGCGCGAATTCGCCCATTTTATGCCCCACCATATTCTCTGTTACATAAACCGGGATGAATTTCTTCCCGTTATGCACGGCAAACGTGTAACCGATTAATTCGGGTGTTATGGTTGAACGCCGCGACCAAGTCTTAATGACATTCTTGCTGCTTTCGGCTTCCATTTTTCTCACCTTGGCCAGCAAACTTTCTTCAATATAAGGACCTTTTTTGATCGAACGAGCCACGTCTTCTTAACCTCTTCTCTTTACGATATATTTATCAGTTCTCTTGTTTTTCCTCGTTTTGTGTCCCTTGGTCGGAATGCCCCAGGGTGTGCATGGATGACGGCCACCGGATGACTTGCCTTCACCGCCGCCCATCGGGTGATCGACAGGATTCATGACCACACCTCGGTTGTGAGGGCGTTTGCCCAACCAGCGGGTCCTTCCCGCTTTGCCGATGCTGATGTTTTCATGATCGTTGTTTCCGATCTGGCCGATCGTTGCCATGCACTCAATGAATACCTTGCGAACTTCACCGGAAGGAAGTCTCACCTGAGCGTAAGTTCCTTCTTTCGCCATCAACTGGCCATAAGTACCTGCGGAACGGATCAATTGCGCTCCCCGGCCTACTTTTAATTCCACGTTATGAATTAAGGAACCCAGGGGTATATTCTTCAAAGGGATGGCATTGCCCGGTTTGATATCCGCCTTTACCCCGCTAATCAGAACATCACCCACATTGATTTGAGCGGGGGCGACGATATATCTTTTTTCGCCATCACGATAGTTGAGCAATGCAATTCTGGCCGAACGGTTCGGATCATATTCAATGGATGCGACTTTTGCAGGAATATCCGCCTTGTTTCGACAGAAATCAATGATACGATATTTTCTCTTATGCCCGCCGCCGATAAAACGCGCCGTGATCCGGCCATAACTGTTACGTCCGCCACTTCTCTTAATCGGTTTCAGAAGACTTTTTACCGGTTCGGAGGATGTAATTTCCGCAAAATCAGAAACACTCTGAAATCTCCTGCCGGGTGATGTTGGCTTGTACTTGATAATTCCCATTTGCTTAATCCTTAACTCGTTCTATACGCCTTCGGCGACTTCAATACGGCTGCCTTCAGCTAACGTCACAATCGCTTTTTTCCAGGAACTCTTCTGCCCCATGACTTTGCCCATTCGCTTCTTTTTTCCTATAACACGAAGGACCCGGACTTCCGTAGTTTTCACTTTAAATAACTTTTCCACCGCATGAGCAATTTCAACTTTGTTAGCCCTTCGATCGACTTCAAAGTGATACTTATTGGCTGTTTCGCGGTCAATGTTGCTTTTTTCCGTAATTAACATCTTTTTAATAATCTGATGTATTTCCATTATGCCAACAATGCCCCCTCGATCTTTTTTACAGAGGGTTCAAGAAGGATCAGATGCTCATACTTCAACACATCATAAACATTGAGACCTTCCGACCGGATCATTTTTACACTCTTGATATTTCTTGATGATTTCATCAAAACAGCGTTGTCCTGCTCAATCACAAAAAGTGCTTTCTTCAAGCCGAAGCGCTCCACAACTTTTTGAAAAGCTTTTGTGCTGATCTTTTCCATCGGAAAATCCCGAAGAATCGTCATTTTTTCTTCTTTGACCTTCATACTCAGCACAGAGATCAGCGCATTTTTCCGAACTTTTTTTGGAACGCTATAGGAGTAATCGCGCGGTTGAGGGCCAAAAACAATGCCACCCCCTCTCCAGATCGGAGAACGCGAGGTTCCCGAGCGGGCTCGACCGGTTCCTTTTTGACGCCAGGGCTTTTTCCCGCCGCCACGTACATCGCTTCTTCCCTTGGTTGCAGATGTTCCAGACCGGCGTGACGCCAGTTGCATCTTGACCACATCATGGATTGTTGCTTCGTTGACTTCCGCGCCAAATACCGCATCGCTCAATTCGACCTCTGCAACCTTCTTCTTTTCAATATCAAAAACATCTGCGACTGCCATGTTTATAACTCCACTGATTTACGCACTTTTTTTCCGGGCCTGTTTAATGATCACATAACCGTTCTTACTGCCGGGAATGGAACCTTTTAATAACAATAAATTTCTATCGGGACGCACTTGCCAGATCTGGATATTTTGAACAGTCTTGCGAACATCGCCCATGTGACCACCCATTTTTGTGCCTTTAAAAACACGAGCCGGATCAGCACTGGCGCCAATGGAACCCGGAGCCCGGTGATGCATGGACCCGTGAGTCTCCCGACCTCCGCCAAAACCGTGTCTTTTAACAACACCCTGGAAACCTTTACCTTTAGATGTTCCAGACACATCAACATAGTCGCCTGACTGAAAAATATCGGAGGCTATTTCCTGTCCGACTTCGTATTTTCCGGCTTCGCCGGGAAATTCTTTCAGGATGCGGAAAAAACCTTTGTCGGCCTTATTAAAATGGCCCTGCAGCGGTTTCGTAACATTTTTCTGTTTCACGCGCCCATATCCGACTTGAATGGCGTCATAACCATCCTTCACTTTTGTCTTCACCTGGACAACAACCGACGGTTCAACCTCGATAGCCGTAACACCGACAGCAGCGCCATCTTCGGCAAATACTTGCGTCATCCCTATTTTTTTTCCAATGATTCCCTTGTTCATCATCATCCAACTTTTATATAAATACAGCCACGATATTCAACCTTCAGGAGAATGGCAATCGCTTGACCATTGTCCACCACTGTTACACCACGCCTACGCTTTTATTTCGACATCCACTCCCGCCGATAGATCCAGTTTCATTAATGCATCCACGGTGGCTTGCGTCGGCTCGACAATATCAATCAATCTTTTATGTGTGCGAATTTCGAACTGTTCCCGGGACTTTTTATCAACGTGCGGTGAACGATTGACACAGTATTTATTGATTTCCGTAGGAAGCGGTATGGGACCGGCGACACGCGCACCGGTCCTTTTTGCAGTCTCTACAATTTCTTCAACAGAACGATCCAGCAGTTTATAATCGTAAGCTTTGAGACGAATTCTTATCTTTTGTTCTTTCATTGATCGGATAACCTATTTCCAGTTTCTATTCAATAATTTTGCTTACGACACCAGCACCTACGGTTCTGCCGCCTTCGCGAATAGCGAATCTCAATTGCTCTTCCATGGCGATGGGCATAATTAATTCAATATTCATTTTGACGTTATCGCCGGGCATAACCATTTCCACGCCTTCGGGAAGCGTCGCGACACCCGTCACGTCCGTTGTCCGGAAATAAAACTGTGGACGATAACCGGAGAAGAAAGGTGTATGACGACCGCCTTCTTCCTTGGTCAGGACGTAAACCGCCGCTTCAAATTTTGTATGGGGGGTAATTGAACCGGGTTTAGCGACCACCTGGCCTCTTTCCACTTCTTCACGCTTGATACCGCGAATCAACAAACCGACATCATCGCCCGCACGACCTTCATCAAGGGTTTTGCGGAACATTTCAACGCCGGTAACAACCGTTTTGATTGTGGGACGAATTCCAATGATTTCAACTTCTTCGCCAACTTTAACAATCCCGCGATCCACTCTGCCTGTTACAACGGTACCCCGACCGGAAATAGTAAAAACATCACCAACCGGCATCAGGAAAGGCTTGTCGGTATCACGCTTCGGTTCCGGAATATAATCATCAACAGCTTTCATCAATTCCTCAATGCATTTCACATCGGGAGAATTGGTGTCTTCAGCTTCCAGGGCTTTGAGCGCTGAACCGCGAATAATGGGAAGATCGTCACCGGGAAATTCATACTGAGTCAAAAGTTCGCGAAGTTCAAGTTCGACAAGATCCAAAAGTTCGGGATCATCAACCAAATCAACTTTATTGAGGAAAACGACAATGTAAGGAACCTGTACCTGGCGGGCAAGGAGGATGTGCTCGCGGGTCTGAGGCATCGGACCATCGGAGGCGGCCACAACCAGAATCGTCCCGTCCATGTGAGCGGCGCCGGAAATCATGTTTTTGATATAGTCGGCATGGCCCGGGCAATCCACGTGAGCATAATGTCTTTTTTCCGTCTCATATTCCACGTGAGAAATATTGATGGTTACGCCGCGTTCCTTTTCTTCCGGAGCATTATCGATAGAATCAAAAGCCCGGAATTCCGCAAAACCCTTTTTTGCCAGATACTTGGTTATTGCTGCTGTTAATGTGGTCTTGCCGTGATCCANNATATTTAAATGCGGCTTAGTCCTTTCAAATTTTTTCTTTGCCATCTCACCTTTCCTCCTTAACTTTGTATGGTTGTTTTCCTTGTCGTTTAATTTACAATTCCTTTAAAATTTATAATGAGCAAAGGCTTTGTTGGCCTCCGCCATTTTATGCACAGCTTCTCTTTTTTTAATCGCGCCGCCCCGATTGTTTGCCGCATCCATCAGCTCTGCCGCCAGTTTTTCACGCATGGTTTTTTCGGTGCGCTCCTGCGCGTTGGAAATCAACCAGCGGATCGCCAAAGCGGTCCGCCTGGCCGGCACGACTTCCGTCGGGACCTGATACGTTGAACCACCCACCCGTCGTGATTTTACTTCAATGACCGGTTTTACGTTATTGACAGCCTTTTCGAAAAATTCAACAGGCTGCTCCTTGACTTTCTTTTCAATAATATCAAAGGCACCGTACAAAATACTTTCAGCGACACTCTTCTTTCCTCTTTTGAGTAAAGAGTTCACGAACTTAGCAACCAGTTTATTATTATATTTGGGATCTGGTAAAATATCCCTTTTTTCAACTTCGCGTCTTCTAGGCATTTTTCTGTCCTTCGTTTAACTGGGCTTTTTAGCACCGTATTTTGATCGACTCTTTTTGCGGTCGGCGACACCAACAGCATCCAGAGTGCCTCTGACGATATGATATCTCACACCGGGCAAATCCTTTACTCTGCCGCCACGAACCAGCACCACCGAATGTTCCTGAAGGTTGTGACCAATACCAGGAATATACGAGGATACTTCATAGCCGCTGGTCAGACGAACCCTGGCCACTTTACGCAACGCCGAATTCGGCTTCTTGGGAGTCGTCGTATAAACCCTCACGCACACCCCGCGGCGCTGGGGTGAACCGGCCAAAGCCGGAGCGTTTGTTTTTCTTTTAATTTTGGTTCTGCCTTTGCGAACCAGTTGACTAATTGTCGGCATTTCTCCTCCGAAACGTTTCACTGCTTTATTGAAAGCAGCAGCAAATCTGCGGTAACTATCAATTCAAGTCGCTTCTGTCAAGCAAATTCTTCCTTTTTTTCATTTATTCTGTAATCGCTTCAACATTTTCCTCTTCTACCCGAATACCCAGTTTACGATACATCACCAGGCCGGTGCCTGCCGGAATTAAACGCCCCATAATGACGTTTTCTTTAAGGCCTCGCAGGTAGTCTGTTTTACCGGCAAGCGATGCCTCTGTCAGAACTCGGGTCGTCTCCTGGAATGAAGCAGCCGATATGAAACTCTGGGTAGAAAGTGATGCTTTGGTGATCCCCAGAAGCAACGGGTTACCAATAGCCGGCTGCCCGCCCTGAGCGATCACCTTATCATTTTCTTCCTGGAAGCGGTAACGTTCAACCTGCTCATCGGCAATAAATACGGTATCACCGGGATCGGTTATCCGGACGCGACGCAACATCTGGCGAACAATAACTTCCATGTGCTTATCATNNCTTATCATTAATCTTCACGCCCTGCAAACGATAAACTTCCTGCACTTCATCAACCAGGTATCTGGCCAGTTCTTTTTCACCCTTAATGGCGAGGAGATCGTGGGGGTTGTTGACGCCATCCATCAGCGCGTCGCCGGGGGTCACCCGATCTCCCTCCTGAACACTGATATGCTTTCCTTTGGGAATCAGGTATTCTCTTTCTTCACCCACTTCCGGCGTCACAATGATTTTACGCTTGCCCTTGGCATCTTTCCCGAAAGAAACAGCGCCGTCGATTTCACTGATGACGGCAAAATCCTTCGGTTTTCGCGCCTCAAACAATTCGGCGACTCTCGGCAGCCCCCCCGTGATATCCTTCGTTTTTGTTGTTTCACGGGGGATTTTCGCCAGAATGTCACCCGCTCGCACGTCATCTCCTTCCGAGACAACAATATTGACGCCGACAGACAGGAAATAGCGAGCTGCTGAATTTGTGCTGACCAGTTTGGCCGTTTTCCCCTTGCTGTCTTTAATGGAAACTCGCGGCCGTAAATCACCGCCTTTGAATTCGACAATGACTTTACGGGACAGACCGGTCACTTCGTCAACCTGTTCCTGCATGGTTTTTCCCTCAATGATATCACCGAATTTGATGGTGCCATCCACTTCCGCCAGAATCGGTATGGAGAAAGGATCCCATTCGGCAAGCAGTTGTCCGCGCTTGACTGAACTGCCATCGCTTACTTTAAGATGGGCGCCGTAAGGAACCGTGTATTTACCGCGGCTGCGATTTTGATCATCGAGAACATGAACTTCTCCATGACGGTTCATGACCACATAATCATTTTCTCTGGTTTTCGCCGTGTTCAAATTTACAAACTTTACGACGCCGTCATGACGCGCTTCGAGGGTGGAATGCTCATCAAATTTTGCCGTACCACCAATATGGAAGGTTCTCATGGTCAACTGCGTTCCGGGTTCGCCAATGGATTGAGCGGCAACAATGCCCACTGCTTCGCCGATATTCACCAGATGGCCGTGGGCCAGATCTCGTCCGTAACACATGGCACAAACGCCGTGCTTGGCGCGGCATGATAAAACGGAACGGATATTAATCCGTTCAATACCAGCGCGATCGATTTTTTCCGCGAGCGCCTCATCAATCGCTTCATTGGCTTTAACAATCACTTCATCGGTAAAGGGATCTTTGATTTCCTGCAAAGCAACACGACCCAGAACACGTTCTCCGGCGGTTTCAATCATTTCACCGCCTTCCATTAACGCGGACACAAAAAGGCCGTCAACGGTTTCACAATCCTGTTCGGTAATGATGCAGTCCTGCGCCACATCCACCAGACGCCTTGTCAGATAACCGGAATTGGCGGTTTTCAAAGCCGTATCCGCCAGACCCTTGCGGGCGCCGTGGGTGGAAATAAAGTACTGGAGGACCGTCAGGCCTTCACGGAAATTCGCCGTAATCGGCGTCTCAATAATTTCACCGGACGGTTTGGCCATCAAACCGCGCATACCCGCCAACTGCCTGAGCTGCTGCCCCGAACCGCGGGCGCCGGAATCGGCCATCATGTAAATCGGGTTAAAACTCTCAATTCTGCGTTTCTTGCCGTCAGAACCGGCAACTTCTTCCGTACTAATGCCCGTTAACATTTCCGAAGCGATTTTTTCGGTGGCCTGCGCCCAGATATCGATGACTTTATTATAGCGTTCGCCGTCGGTAATCAGACCATCCATATATTGTTTTTGAATCTTCAGCACATCCTTATCGGCCTGCGCCACAATACTTTTTTTGTTTTCCGGAATAAGCATGTTGCCTACGGCAAATGACAATCCTGAAATCGTCGCATATTTAAAGCCCAAATCCTTGAGCCGGTCGGCCAGAAGAACCGTCGTTTTATCTCCGCAGAGACGGTAGCAATAGTCAATCAGGTTCGCCAGTTCCTTTTTATTCATCAGCTTATTGATCGCATCAAAATTAATTTCTTCAGGAATGATTTCAAAAAGAATGACGCGCCCCGCTGTTGTTTCCTTCAGCTCGGATTGAATGCGAACTTTAATTCGCGCGTGTAAATCAATGGCGCCTGCATCGACGGCCGAACGTACTTCTTCGGGGCCGGAGAAGATCATCCCCTCGCCCTTTACATCTTTTTTGGCGCGCGTCAGATAGTAAATTCCCAAAACAATATCCTGACTGGGAATGATGATCGGCTTGCCGTTGGCCGGAGACAGAATATTATTCGTGGACATCATGAGGACGCGCGCTTCGGTTTGCGCCTCTATCGACAAGGGCACATGCACAGCCATCTGATCGCCGTCGAAGTCCGCGTTAAAAGCAGTACAAACCAGCGGATGCAGACGAATCGCTTTTCCTTCAATCAACACCGGCTCAAAAGCCTGCATACCCAGACGATGCAGTGTCGGCGCCCGGTTCAGCATCACCGGGTATTCACGCACCACCTCATCTACCGCATCCCATACTTCAGCCGTTTCCCTTTCAACCATTTTTTTGGCGCTCTTGACCGTCGTCACATAACCTTTTTCCAGCAATCGGTTATAGACAAAGGGCTTGAAAAGCTCGAGGGCCATTTTTTTGGGAAGACCACATTGATGCAATCTTAAATCGGGACCGACGGTAATAACGGAACGACCGGAATAATCCACGCGCTTTCCCAGCAAATTCTGGCGGAAACGTCCCTGTTTGCCTTTGAGCATATCCGACAGGGAGCGCAGCGGTCGCTTATTGGTTCCGGTAATGGCCCGGCCGCGACGGCCGTTGTCAAAAAGCACATCGACTGCTTCCTGCAGCATGCGTTTTTCGTTGCGGATAATAATCTCCGGCGCATTGAGTTCCTGCAATCTCTTCAAACGGTTATTTCGATTAATGACGCGGCGATACAAATCGTTAAGATCGGATGTCGCAAATCGTCCCCCATCCAGAGGAACAAGCGGCCGCAGATCAGGCGGAATCACCGGCAGAACCGTTAAGACCATCCATTCAGGTTTATTGCCGGACTTGCGCAATGCTTCGACCACTTTGAGCCGTTTGACAATTTTCTTCTTCTTGGTGTCGGAAATCGATGTAACCACTTCCGCGCGAAGCTCTTCGTAGAGCTTTTCCAGATCGATTTCTTCGAGAAGCTGCCGTACGGCTTCCGCTCCTATGCCCGAAACAAATCCGTTTTCTCCGTACTGTTCTTTCGCCTCAATGTATTCTTCATCGGTGAGGAGCTCTTTCTTCTTCAGCGGTGTGTCCTTCGGATCCAGGACAATCCAGGATTCAAAGTAGAGAACTTTTTCCAGTTCTTTAAGCGTCAGATCCATCACATTACCGATGCGGCTGGGCAGACTCTTCAGAAACCAGATGTGAGCGACCGGCGTGGCCAGGGTGATGTGCCCCATTCTTTCACGGCGCACCTTGGATTGAATGACTTCGACACCGCACTTTTCGCAGACAACCCCGCGGTGCTTCATCCTTTTATAGCGCCCGCAAAGGCATTCATAATCCTTCACCGGACCGAATATTTTCGCGCAGAACAGGCCGTCACGTTCCGGTTTGAATGTCCGGTAATTGATCGTCTCCGGCTTTTTGACTTCGCCATTGGACCAGGAAAGAATTCTTTCCGGCGAGGCGATCGAAATCTTCATGGCATTGAATCTGATCGGATTTTTTGGTTTTTCAAAATAACTGAAAACGTCTTCCACAGATTATTCTCCTACTATTTAAAAGCTTTTGTGAAATTTGGAAGTTTATTCTTCCTCAATTAATTCCACGTCTAACCCGAGACTCTGGAGCTCTTTCACCAACACATTGAAGGACTCCGGAAGACCCGGCTCGAATGTATGTTCACCTTTGACGATCGACTCATAAATCCTCGTCCGCCCTGCGACATCATCGGATTTAACCGTCAAGAATTCCTGCAGAGTATAAGAAGCGCCGTAGGCCTCCATGGCCCACACTTCCATTTCGCCCAGTCTCTGACCGCCGAACTGCGCTTTGCCGCCGAGAGGCTGCTGGGTCACCAGTGAATAGGGCCCGATGGACCGGGCATGAATTTTATTATCAACAAGATGATGCAGCTTCAGCATGTAAATGATGCCGACCGTCACTTCCTGATCGAACGGTTCACCGGTCCGGCCATCAAACAAAAGGGTCTGTCCCGCTTCCGGCAACCCTGCCGTATCCAGCAACTTGTGAATCTGAGATTCGGGACAACCGTCAAACACGGGACTTGCCACGAGCATGCCTTTTTTCAGGCGACCGACAAATCGTTTGATGTCTTCCGCGGAGGCTTTCTCCAGATAATCATCAAAATCAGGCGATGAATACGTTTTTTTCAACTCGCTTTTGATCTGATTCAGGTTATTGTTCTTTTCCAGTAATTCGTTTAAACCTTCACCGATCGATTTTGCCGCCCAACCCAAATGGGTTTCGAGAATCTGGCCGACGTTCATACGGGACGGAACGCCCAGCGGATTCAGAATAATATCGACCGTTGAACCATCCGCAAAATAGGGCATGTCTTCTTCCGGAAGAATTCTGGATAAAACGCCTTTATTACCGTGGCGGCCCGCCATCTTATCGCCGACGGACAGTTTCCTTTTAATGGCAACATAGACTTTTACCATCTTGATGACACCCGGCGGCAATTCATCACTGGCTTTAATCTTATCAAGCTTCTCTTCAAAATGCGCTTTAACAAAATCTACTTTTCTTTCCATAACGGAAAGCAGATTCGTCAGTTTTTCTTCAGAACCGTCATTTTCAGTCAGCGTGATATCCTTCCAGTAAGTGAAAGGAATATCCAGCCAAATTTCCTTGGTTATTTT